>CAZSPL010000088.1:0-9418 GCA_964608735.1 uncultured Planctomycetota bacterium
CCTGAACCAAAGCAAATTAAGGGGACAGGTACCGAAGCGCTCATGCCGACAAAGACCGTAATAGCTCAAATCTCAATGCCGACGCCACATACTCGGGTTACCTGTCCCCTGATAACCGAAACCTTACCTCATTAATCCAGGGGCTGAGATATGAGCAATCACGCCATCGGGAATGCCGTCAGGGCACTCAAGAATAGGGTCTCTGGTATCAGACTTGACCTTCTCACCGCTGAACATCTCTACAATCTGGTAATGCCAGTACGGCCAGTAGGGAGTCGTTTCAGGGTCAATACCGCCCAAAACCTCCGGCAAACGCAACGGCACTTTCACATCCCCTTCGAGCTCGGTTCTGTAATAATAGTGACTGGATATGTATGGGAACTCATCGGGAATATATCCCGACATATCCCTCCAGCGGATCGTATCTTCCCCCGGCAACCTGAGATAACCGAATCCGCCAAGTGAATAGGCGGGGTATGATAGATATGCATAATCATCGGGACTGCTCAACTCGATATCCACGCAGGTAGAGACTTCGCCGATTGCCGCGTAGAAAAAATGACCCGGGCACATCCTCGGGTACCCCTTGAACTCCGGGATAACCTGGTCCAGCACGATTATCGGGTCGGCGAGAACATTCCCGATTTTATCTCCGTTCATCCCGAACCTCGGATCAAAGCCAATGTTGCTGACTCGGTTCGCCTTTTCGATGAAACTCCTTGCGGCCTTTCTGTCCCGCTTATATACCCTTCCATGCGCATTCAAAAACGGGTTGACCGGATAGGAATCGGTATAGCCTGCTTCGATAAGCGGGTCACAGAGATAGGGCGAACCTTCCGGACGATTCGCGTTGTAATAATCCCATCCCTCCTTATCCCCGCCCAGCAGGTACGCGGGATATTCGCCATTGCCTGCTTTATACTTATCCAACAGCATCTCGATGCTTAGGATATTCCCTTTTGTCTTATTCTCTATGCTTGGATCGGTTTGATCGTATATGAGGAGCCAAAACAGAACAACAGCAGCCGCGATTATGACAGCGACGATTCCCCATCTATAAACCTTCCGTGCTAACTCCATATTCTCTTCTCCACCGTACATCTATCAATGGCCTTTATCTTGTACGACGCTCTTAATCCCTGGCAGGTTTGCATATTCCGGGGGGTACCCATGCATTCAGCTCGAGCCGTAATCCGGCATTCTGATGCCGGGATCCCTCTCCTGATACAACCTGCCACCTTACTTAGGTAATATTTCCGAAGACCTGAATCTATTGTTTCCCACCTATAACCTGGGTTACCACGCCATCCGCGAAACCGTCAGGAGCCCCGGCAATCACGTTGACTTCATTTGGAGAAAATTCCGGTGGATCGAATGGAGGCCACTCAGGCATCTTGCCATCTCCCCCGCCGCCCACAACCTCCGGCAGAGCAAGGAGTATTCGCATTCCTGAGTCAGGTGCCGTCGCATAATAGCTGTTCCGCGAAATGTATGGGAAGCTGTCAGGCAATGTGCCGTCGCCATCGAGCCAGCGAATCGTGTCCAGGCCGTACATGTCCGAATCACCCATGCCGCCTATGACATAAGCGTTGTATTTCTTATACTTGATATCACTCAGCGAGATGATTTCACTGTCCGCCTCTTCCTCATCTGATATCTCGGTACCCAGAGCCTTGTAGTAGAACATGCCCGGGCAAAGCCGGGGATAGCCTTCAAGTTCGGGAATGACCTGCTTGACGAAAATTATGGGCTCGGAGAGCACATTTCCCATCCTGTCTCCGTTCAGGCCGAACCGTGGATCGAATGAGCCGCCGCTCAGTTTTCCCGCCTCCTCGACGAAGCGGTCTACTATTCTTGCGTTCTTCCCACGATATTTGGTATGCGCCTTATAAGATACTTTGGGATACGCAAACAGGTAACCTCCCTCTATCAAGGGGTCGAGGAGAAGGTTCTCATCGCCGTGATGTTCCGCCTTATATTTCTCCCACCCATCGTAATCGCCGCCGAGCACGTACGGTGGATATTCGCCGTGCCTGGCGGCATACTTCTCAACAGCATTTTGAATAATATAGATATTGCCCTTAGTATTGGCTTCGAGACTTACTACGCCCCCCGCACAGCCCACTGGAAAAGCCATCACGCAGAAGAGAAGGATGTATACCAGACATCTTGCGGCTCTTGCAGCGTTAATAGCGTTAACCATCGCAAACCCCTTGTGTGAATTATGCGGCTCCGCTTCGACGGACAGCCACTTATATTATACTAAGAATCCTGGCCGCAAATTAAGGGGACAGGTTCCGAAGCGCTCATGCCGACAAAGACCGTAATTGCGCAAATCTCAATGCCAGCGCTACGTACTCCGGTTACCTGTCCCCGCTGTAAATTCACGCCCCGCACTACCACAACTTCACTATCCTCAAACCTCCGTATGGCGAGAAAGCCCGACCGACATAGGCGAATTGCCCGTCAACAGTGATCGAAGCGGCATACTCAAGGGAGTCCACGGTATAGAGGATATTCGCCGATTCCACCGGGTCAACATCGACTACCGGGACTCCCCACAGGTCGGCGACATAAGCATAGCCGTCTGCAACCGCAACATCATTTACATAATACGGGGTGTCAACCGTGTTAACGATAAATGCGCTCGCCGGTGCGCTTATATCCACAATCACGAGCCCCGCTTCGTTGGCGGGCACGAAAGCGTAATCACCATCTATCGCCGGCTCGTGGATGACGTCCGGCATCGGAACTGTTTGAACGACTGAAGCCGAACCCACCGGGTCTACATCGACTATCTGCAATCCTTCCACATTTGTAGCGATATATGCATATCCCCCCGCGGCCGTTACGCCGTTCACGTAACCCGGGATTGCCACGGTCTTTACAACCGATGCCGAACCTAGCGGATTGATACTTACGATTCCCAATCCCGCCGATGCAAGTGCTACGTATGCATACTCCCCGTCGACATCGATCCCCAGTGCCTGGTCCGATGTGCCCACGGCTTTAGCCAGCGATGGATTGACCGGGTCTGTGAGCTCATATACACGCAGCTCGGAGTATCCGCACGCAACATAGATATAATCCCCAAGAACCTTGATATCCCACATGTTACCGGGATACGCTTCCATGTGAACGTCCTGCGCCATGAACGGGTCGCTGATGTCGATTGTATGAATACCCCCGTCGTAGTCCGCTATATAGGCATAGTTGTCACGTATCGCGCAGTCCATCGTCCCGCCCGGTGTGATGGCCGTGGTGACATAGCTCGGCGATGCCGATGTGGATTTGTCAACCACGACCAGCCCCGCGGTATAGCTCGCCGTTAGCGCGTAATCGCCGCTCAGATCGAAGTTGTAAACCCATCCCGGCAGGGTTGTTATTGAACCCACGATTGTCGGCGACGCCGGGACGGTTATATCCAACACGGTGAAACTGTGACCACCGACGGCATATAACAAGTTCCCGACGATTTGCACATCCCTGACTGAGCCCAATGCAACACTATTGACTATCGATGCCGATCCCGGGGGATCTATATTGATAACCGCGATTTGGTTCGGGTAATCCGCGACATAGGCATACCCGCCGCTGACTGCCACCCCATCCGCGGTGTGCGATGGGATCTCCACCGATTTCACGATGGCGGCAGACTCCGGGGGGTTTATACCGACTATGTGCAGGTAGTCGGAATCCGTTATGTATGCATAATCCCCGGATATCGCCACGTAATTGACATTGCTGTCCGTCTCTACCGTCGTAACCACATATGCCGTCTCGACCGGGTCGATATCAACTATGGCTAAACCGGCATAAGTGGCGGCGAGATACGCATAACCTCCCGCTGTCACGACATCCTCGGCATTGCCTCCCGTTGCGATCGTCTTTACGTATGCGGGGTTTGATGGATCGCTGACATCGAATATATCAAGCCCGGGATACCCCGAACCGATGAATGCGAAATCACCGCTTACAGAGATGCCAAGCGCCGTATACGTCGAGTCGACCTGGTTCAGCCACAGCGGATTCGTCGGATCCGAGATATCGAATACATTAAACCCGTTAATACCGCTCGCGATATACGCATAATCCCCGCTGCAAACGACGTCATAAGGTGTAAAATTAAGCCACGGGGGAGTGATTACCACCGGGTTCGCGGGGACCCCCCACTCATTGACCTTCAGTGTGAAGTACTGGTGCATCGCGACATCTCCCGGATTCGGCGATGTCGCTATCACCCTCACCTCGTATTCCCCGGACGGTGCATGCTCGGTGTTTTTAATATAAAGGTGCCACAGGCTGCCCGATACGTGCGTGAATTGCGTGAATCCCTGCCCGTTTATCTGGGGAGCCACCAGCGTGACCTTGCTCACATCATTCTGCCAGTCGAGGACATCGACCATTATCTCGGCGTTCTCCGTATCCGTGTCGTAGAGTGTCTGCTGCTCAAAATACTCGACCGAGTACGGCTCCCGGCAGTTGCCGGGCCACGATGCGTCCACCGCGAAGGTGATGGCATAATATTGCGGCGGCATGGGGATGTGAACGAGGTAATTCTCGGTATATGCCTCGCCGCCCCCGAATACACGGTTGCTTTGAGCCTTGGCGAATGCCTTGAACGGATTGAGCGCGCCGCCGCCGGGAATATCGTAAAGCGCCGTCCAACCGTCGGCATTGACCAGCTCATGCCCGGCATCGTTTGTATAGAGTATCCCCCGCACATCGCGTCCGCCTATCGGCGCGGGATTGCGAAGCGTCACGTCGGCATCGAGAATACGGGTCCCAAGGTCGAATGAGTTGACTACGACATCGACGCAGTCATTACATGCCGGCGGGATAAGGAATCCCGTAACATCGAAATGCCCGAGAAGATTCCTGTCGGGTACGACTGCGACCTCACCGGTCGCCGGGTCGAATGCGAATTTCCACACTCCCCACATCACATGGCCCGAATCGCTCTCACGTCCCGGCGCGAGCCCTGTATTCAAGGCCGGCTCCGGGGCAGTGGCCTGCTTTTCAAGCCCGAAATTCGAGCATCCAGCAACCATAAGGATAATCATCGATATGATCGCGAATCCATATATCAATCGGTTATGCGGCATATGCCTCACCTTTTGCGAAATACCTCTCCCCTCGCCGCCTGTATTTTCTGATGCATGATACGCCGATTTTAATCGGAAGACCATTCCCGATGTTTCGGGACACCCTTGTCCCGAAACCCACCCCTACCTCTTAAACCGCCACTTCAGAATGGTCCATATCGCCTCCAGCCCGTCACGCCACGTTATCTTCTTCCCCTCGAGCGATGTCCTCCCCTCATACGAAATCGGTACTTCGATGAGCTTGTATTTCTTCTTCAACACCTTCGCCGTGACCTCCGGGCAGAACTCGAACCGCTGGCATGTCAGGTGGATGTTCTTGATGACGTCCGCGCGGAACACCTTGTAACACGTCGCCTCATCCGTGATTGTCGTCCCGTACAGCAGCGTCGCGAGAAACGCCAGCAGCTTGTTCGCCACAAAATTCGCCCACACCATCCCCTTCAACGGCCCTTTCTTCCCGAGAAACCGGCTCCCGTAAACCACGTCCGCCTTCCCCTCGATAATCGGCTTCACGAGCGCGGGATAATCATTCGGGTCATATTCAAGGTCGGCATCCTGGATGATGATTATCTCCCCGGTGGCGTATGCAAGACCTATCCTTATCGCCGTACCCTTCCCCTGGTTCAGCATGCTGAAATGTATTTTCAGAACATCCCCGCCCTTATGCTTCTCCATCACCTCTTCGAGGACCTTCATCGTACCGTCCACCGAGCCGTCATCGACTACGATTATCTCCTTCTCCAGCCCGGGGACATCCACCGCACGGACGGCATCCAGCACCGGCGCGATATTCTCCAGCTCGTTGTAACACGGGATGATGATGCTCAGCCGCTTGAATTCAACAGGTTTTTCAACTTCCGTCTTTGGCAATGTGCTCCATCCCTATGATTCGTCAACCGGCTTTTTTAATGCCTTCCAGCCCCTTCCTCAGATGCAATCCCGCATAAATCGCGCCTCCGAAAAAAATTATAGCAGAGCATATAAAAAATGGCGAAAGCGACGGTACATCGCGGCTCAGCGTCACGAAAAACAGCTTCGTCGTCGTATACCCCCCGCTACTCCCCGTCCAGTATGGAATATCCACATGCAGCGCCGTCCTGAACACCTTGCTCACAAGCAGCCACCAGTTCGCGATAATCGGCGAATAAATGGGATTGTAGAACATATGGTAGTAGCACAACGGCTCGCCGAATGTGTTCCGCATCAGCCGGATGAACTCGTTGAAATGTATTATCAGCACCGGAAACTGCACCAGGAATCCCGCATAGCACAATCCCCGGAAGCGCCGCATCCATTTGCCGTCATCGAGAAGCATCCCCACCGGGAGAATCAGCGCCGGGAGAATCAGCAGCGAATACCTCGGACCCCAGCTCCAGAATCCCGACCAGTATATGAACCGCGAATAAACCAGTATCTGTATCGCCGCATGAATCACGAAGAACCAGAACTCGATGCGGAATCCGCGCATGAATTTTCGAATCGACCAGAAGAAAAGCGCCGCGGGCGGGAAATAAAGAAACAGCGACTTGCCGGGGCTGATAAGAAAACCGGCAAGCCCATAGTAAATCGGTATGTAAACCTCCTGGTACTCTGATATATAGCCCGTCTCCGTCGGATTCCCGTATCGAAAATAATTGTAGAAATAGAATACCAGTGGGAAGATCAGCAGCCCGAGAAGCATCGCGCCGAGGCCGTATGAATTCCGCCTGAAATCATCCTTCGCCACCGGGAGCCCCTTCCCGAAACGCTTGAATCCATCGGTAATCGCGCCGCCCATCTTCACCGCCACGATGTAAACCAGCGGGATGACATAAATCATATCCGCGAATTTCGTGAGCATCATCAGGCTGTATGACAACGCCGATGCCAGCGCCCACCATGCCGATTTCTTCCCGTGGATGAATCCGAAAAGAAAATACCATCCCGACAGCAGGAAAAACACCTGCGTCACTTCGCTCATATACATCCCGCCGTAAACCAGCATGTTCGAGCACAGGCACAGCGAAAGCGCCAGCGATGCCGACACCGCCACGCCGTACCCCATGAACCGCCCGATCCTGAAAAGCAGCACCCCGCTCCATGCGAGCAGGATTGGGATGGTGAACCCGGCGATGAATACGATGAACGACAACCTGTCCGCCCCGGTAAGTCCGAACATCCCGGCGAGCAGCATCCCGATAAACCAGAACGGCACGAATACGAACGATGCCACGATCCCGTATTTGCTGTACAGCACCCCTTCTTCGTTCCGCGCGCCGTAATGGAAATCTTTCATGTGCTGGAAATTGAACCACATGTTTTTCCAGTCATCAGCGAGCTTGCCCCCCCCGGCAGGCGTATTCCCCTCCCCAAGCGCATTTTCGTCAGCGTTGAGATTCTCGATTGCAAGCGTGCCCCGCTCGCATATCGCCTGCGTGGTGAGAAGCATCGGGAACTCGTCGGAGTCGCGAAGCTTCCCCTGCATGGTGAACAACGCGATGCATAGCACCGTGAAAAATAGCAGCCGGGTAACACGTCGCTCCAATACCGCCATGGCTGGTAAATTGTATCAAATATCCATTCCGGGGAACTTAAAAAGGCAAGTTGACCCTCCACTCCCCCATCAACCAACTAAACCCGGGTGCCACGCCACTATCTTCTGGTGCCACGGACACGCGAGTCTTCGAGCTTGCCCGTGTCCTCATCCCGTCAAACAACTAAATCCGGGTGGCACGGACAAGCGTCCTCCAATCCCCATCACACTACCACCACGAATAAAGCTTGCCCGTGTCTTCACTCCCCCGTTCACTTCCAAACCCCTGGTGCCGTGGCTCACATTTACACTCCGCCCGTATCCCCACCACTCTCTACCACCGTGCTGCTCTCCTCCCCTTGCACCGCCGTTGCCTCATCTTTCTTCTCCTCCTCGAACGGCTCCGACGGCACACCCTTCACCAATATCTTCTCCCCTTCCTCGACCCCGCTCTTTATCTCCGTATTCTCATAATCCGTTATCCCGAGCTCCACTTCCCGCTGTTCGAGCACATCGCCATCCCCCACGACGAAAACATAATTCTTCTCGGCTGTACGCATTATCGCGCTGTCCGGAACAATGACGACATCCGTTACCTCGTCGGTGATGATATCCACGTATGCCGTCAGGTTCGGGAGAAGCTTCCCATCTGGATTGTCTATCACCATCTCCACTTCGAAATTCGTCACCGTCGTGGTTACGCTTCCCATCGGGTTTATCTTGATGACCTCGGCCTCGAACTCATCGCCCTCGAATGCATCCACCTCGATGACCACTTTCTGCCCCACCTTGACGCGCCCTATGTCGGTCTCATCCACCAGCGCCTGAACCTTCATCTTCGATAGATCGCCGATAAGCACGATGAGGTCGCTTCCCGCGCCGAACGACGCCTGCGAGCTCACAACCACCGAACCCTCGGTGATGAATTTCTCCAGCACCACGCCGGTCATCGGAGATAATATCGTCGAATCCCCAAGCGCGCTCGTCGCCGATTCATAATCCGCGCTCGCCTGCCGGTATATCGCCTCGTAATACGCCACTATCTCCTCGGGCGAGCCGTCGAGCAATATCCGGAGCTGCGCCCGCGCGTTGTCGAGCGAAAGCGATGCCTGGTCGCGGGCATACTCCGCGCTCTCCAGTTCGGCATCCGCCTTGAATCCGGCGGTGTGAAGCTCACTCGTACGCGCCAGATCCGATTCGCGCTGCGCCAGGTCGAGCTCGTAGCGGCGAACCTGGTCCTCCATATTCGCCCGCTCCGCCGGGAGCCATCCCTTCTTCTGCTGCGCGAGACTCGCGCGCGCCGCTTCCACCGATGCTTCCGCGCGTTTCAGGTTGATGCGAAGATCATCCTGGTCAAGCTCCACAAGCGGATCCCCGACACTCACCTTGTCGCCGACATCCACGAAAAGCTCCGACACTTTCCCCGACGCCTCCGAACGCACATGCACCGTATCATACGGCTGAAGCGGCCCCTGCGCGCTGACCACCTGCCTGACTTCGCCGCGACCGACTTCCTCCGTTTCCATGTATGTCTCGAGCTTGTGGACACCCGCGCCGCTCTTCCTGTTCGAGGCGAATATCACTATCGCCGCCACCGCCGCGATGAAGATCACGATGAATATGAAATTCCGCGCTTTATTAGATTTCTTCTTCGTCTTCTTGACTATCTTGACCATACTTCTGCTCCCTTAGCCGACCCTGACCTGTACGTTTCCCCCGCCGCCGCTGTCAGGCATGAATTTCTGCATGATCAGTCCAACGCCGGCCATGAATATAAGCATTATGATGAAATAAATCACCA
>CAZSPL010000088.1:9428-14342 GCA_964608735.1 uncultured Planctomycetota bacterium
GTTGGCGTATGTCAACCCGATTACGATGAGTGCCAGCGACCATATATAGAAAGGGTCGATCGCGCTGCATACGGCTTGAATCGAACGATGCACCCCCTCGGGTAAAAACGCCGCAAGGCTCACCTTGGATATGTTCCACTCGGCGGCGGAAGTACCCCCCTTATATAGCTTTATTATTTTGTCCAACACCCCCGAGCCGAGTATCCCCACGATTGAAGAATATGCTACCACCGAATATACCCGCTTGAAGCTCGTTTCAAGCCCCTGTATCAGCGACACCAGGAACAGTGCCCCTCCCGAGATGAGCCATCCCACAGGGACAAAGATCACCACCGCGGCTATGCCGATGACCATCGATGTTGTCTTCGATGCCTGGCTGTGGAACTTCTCGGCTTTCACCGTGATCTCGCTTTCATCCATGCCCCTGGCTCTCAACGCGGCTTCCTGCGCGGGCCACTGCAACTCGTATGTCACGGGAAATGCCACGGCGGTCATCACCGCCATGATTACCCCCACCACTATCCACGGCGTCCAGAAATCCGGCCTCACCGAAAGGTATTTGAACAGCGATGACGGGTCGACGAACAGGTTCACTATCCGGTCGATCGCGCCCTGCTCTTCGATCTCCTCTTCCTCTTCATCGCCCGCGGTATCAGTTTCCGGCATCAATTCTTTCTCGTCATTATCAGCCATTTTCTCTCCTCTTGCGGGATGTATCCCTCTCCTTTATGTCGTTTCATCGCTCACGAGGGAACCGTCGCGGAACGAAAGCTTCCTCGGGCACCGCGATGCGATATCCGGGTCGTGAGTCACGATAATGATCGCCTTCCCGTGTTTATGCAGGTCGATGAATATGTCGATTATCTCATCCCCAGATTTCGTATCGAGGTTCCCGGTCGGCTCGTCGGCAAATATCACTTCCGGGTCGTTCACTATCGCCCGGGCTATCGCCACGCGCTGCTGCTGTCCGCCCGAAAGCTCGTTCGGCTTGTGATGCCACCACTCCCCGAGGCCCACCATCTCGAGCGCCGCCATCGCCCGCTCCTTCACATTCCCGCGCGCGCCGGAATACAGAAGCGGAAGCGCCACGTTCTCCAGTGCCGGAGTACGCGCCAGCAGGTTGAAATTCTGGAACACGAATCCCGCCTTGCGGTTGCGTATCTTCGCGAACTGGTTGTCGTCGAATGTCGCCACGTTGCGGCCTTCAAGCAGGTACTTCCCCGATGTCGGCTTGTCGAGACATCCGAGGATATTCATCAGCGTACTCTTCCCGCTTCCCGACGGACCCATCACCGCGAGCATCTCGCCCGTGTTTATCTTCAGGTCCACATCCTTCAGCGCGTGAACCTGGTGAAGTCCCATGAAATACGTCTTGCTCAATTTGATAAGCTCTATGAAAGGACCGTTATATTCTGTTTTCCCGTTGCCGCTCATGAATCCATGTATCCTGTCTTATATATCAACCCGCGTGCGTAAGCTTCGCGAGCAATGCTATCGCGTTCAGATGTCCTATCTTCGCGTTCAAAAATGCATATTGCGCCTGCGTGTATTCCTTCTCGTATTCCAGCAGATCCCCCGCCGTTATCAACCCAAGCTCGAATCGCTTCTTCTCGCTCTCCATCTTCACCGCGGCCGCTTCCAACCCGGCCCCGGTGACATGAAGCCGCTCGAACGAATTCTGATACTCCACAACCGCGTCGAGAACCTCCCGCTCGATACTGTCCTCGAGGCTTTCCAGGCGGAGGTCGATATCTTCGATGCTGAGCCGCGCGATTTCCATCCGCGCACCGGCGCCGTTGTTACCACCGAGGGGTATCACGTATGACAGCCCCGCGAACCACGAGAAATTATCCATCCCATCAAAACTTCCGCCGAGATCGAAATCCTCCCCCTGAAACCCGAATCCCCCGTTGAACCCCAGCTCCGGCCTCGTCGAATTCCGCGCCGTGAACAAGTCGACTTCCGCCTTCGTTCGCTCCAGCTTCAACTGCTCTATCTCCGGCCGCGATTGAAGCGCGTCATCGACCGCCGTCTCGATATCGATATTCGGTCCGCTGATGGACAATTCCCCTCCCAAATCAAGCTCGTCCGCGAAATCGTAACCGATTACTTCCTTGAGATGATTCAGCGCCTTGCTATAATCCCCTTTCGCGACGATAACCTCCTCCTCGCGCGAATAAAGCCCCGCCTGCGCGGCTATCTCCTCATACGGCGCGAGGCTTCCCGCCGCCACCATCGCCTTCGTCTGCGCGAGCAACGACTCCGCCTGGGCGAGCGATGCTTCCGCCACTCCCACCGCTTCCTTCGCGGCGACGACATAGAAATACGCGACCCTTACGGTGTAAATCAGCTCCGCGCGCGCGGCATCCATCGACTTCTCGCTGATGGCCTTATCCAGCTCCGCCTTCTCGATGCCCGCCATGGTCACCGCCGAGCCGAATCCCTTCAGCAGCGGACGGTTGTATGTCAGCCCCAGCGCCGATGTATACGTCCGGATATTCTGCTCCGTTTCCGACAGCAATCCCGATGCGTATTCCGAGCGGGTGTTCCCGAAGCTCAGGCTGAATGTATCACCGGCGGGAAGCAGCTTCGACAGCGCCACCTGCCCTTCGAGCTTCTTCGAATCCGTGCCTGAGATAACCTGCGACTCGTAGCTCAACCCCCCCGTACGAGTATGGCTTGCATCGAGCTTCGCGCTGAATGTCGGCTCGAATATCGACGCGTTGTATACGAAATCGAACCCCGCCATCTCCGATGCCAGCGCCGTCCTCAGGTATGTCGGGTTATGCTCCAGCGCATACTCGATCGCCCACTCGACGTCGAATGCCGACAGCTCGCTTCCCCCCGAAGCGCCATCCTCCGCCACTGCCGGCGACGCTTCCAGCAAAAGCACGCCCTCCGATGCAACCGCTCCTTGCGATGCAAGAAGCATCAGCGCAACCGCTAAAAACATCAATGACATCCTCAACGGCTGAAATTGGAGATTTCCGATATTAAACATAATTCACGATTCCCGGCCCGCCCAGTGATAATTCACAGACAATTGAACTCCACAAAAGTTTCATGCATTATAAATTAAAATCAGATTAAGTGCCCGTTACAAAGCTCACACCCATTAAAAAAGCCCCCATCACGAGGGCTGTATTTCCATTCCTTTCAACGAAAATCCTCTACCAGTCGAACGGCGGCTCCTCTATCGTCGGATCCACCACTATCTCGTTGATGACTTCCTTCACATCCTTGACCGCCTTCGCCATCTCCACCGCCTGGTCTACCAGTTCCTGCGTGCGAAGTTTCCCCGTCAACGTTATCACGGCATGCGATACCGAGCCGGTGAAATGGCCCTGCTTGTAATACCACTGCAGCGCCGGGTCGGCATTCAGGTTCGCTATCAGCGCACCTTCCATACCCTTGTCCCGCGCCTTTATCAGGTCATCCCCGCCGAGATTGGTGCTCTCGCGTATCCTCTGGTCCATCTGCTTGGAACATCCGGCGAATGCCGAGCATCCGGTAAGCACTGCCACGAGAAGGATTATCACTATAAAACGCATTTCGACATCTCCTTATGCGCGATGCATCCGCGCTGTATCATCCGAGATATTCAACTCCGAGGGCTATCAGCCATGTTATGCCGTATGCCACGATGCCCACGAAGATAGCGGTCACTATCACTCCGATGATGAAGCTGATAAAGCCCTTCACATAGTCAAAACGGCCGTACTCGCGCATCAGGATTGTCCACAGGAACAGGAAGTACAGCGTAAACAGTATCAGCAGCAACATGCTGAACCAACCGGTATGCACGAATATCAGCTTCAGCAGGAATACCAGTATCAGCGCGAACAGCATGTAGGGGTAGGCGCTCGCCGTAAGCATGCCGCCTATGCTTCCCCCGCCTTTGTTTCCCGCCAGCAGGCTCGCTAAATGAAAACCGAGGCTGCCGAGAAACCACACGATCAAGCATCCGATCGGTATCAGCGCGAAGAATACCAGCATCGACATGAAATCCCGCTGCAGGTTGTTGAACCACGCCCTGAAGTCTATCTGCTCGGGAAGCATCCCCTGCGACTCCGCCGCTTTCTCGCCCATCCAGTCGAACGCGATGTTGAAATGCGCCTTCACCGCGTCGCCCGTATGCGGGTTCGTCCATCCCGCGAGAAGGACTATCGCCATGAGGAAGCCCGAGATTATCACCACGAATAGCGCGGGAGGAAGGCTTACCTCACCGATTAGGCGCTGGAAGGTTATCGACGGCGAGCCGAGTATCCCGAATACATTGCGCCAGAATTCCATCCCCAGTACAAGGATCACCACGATTACCGCGAACAGCAGGATCCAGATCGAGGTGCTTACGGGATTCCACCCGCTTATTGCCTGATCGACTATATCTGTTGCGTCCAAGGCTCAGCTCCTTTCACCATGGATAGCGTTACCGACCCTCCTTCAACGCCCCGGAATCTTAACACAGATGCAAGCATTTTGTAAATCGCCTCTAAAACCGCGGGCGTCCCGCCCCGCCCGGGACCGTGGGCAGCCTTGGGGTTGATGAAAAAGCCGGGTAGCGCGTATCTATTCGCGCTCTTGTGCGACGGCGGAGCCGTGATGCGCGCATCATCCCTCGCAACGATCTCGGCCTGCCTCCGACTGGGATCGCGGGCTGCCAGCCCGCTTCGACAGGATGGATACCGCCCTGACAAGAAGGGTACCCCACACTTCAGTGTGGGCCAAAGCAACTTTAACCCCGCGGGCTCAGGGACAGTCACCTTGGCACAAAACCCGCAACTGACCATCATCGTAAAATCCAAGGTGACTGTCCCTTTTCCCCGTATGTGGTAAACTTAGATACGCCAACAGATGCACCAAGGAGGCACCATGAGGGGACTTCGCGGGCTGATTTTCATTTTCCTCCTCACA
>CAZSPL010000089.1:0-14267 GCA_964608735.1 uncultured Planctomycetota bacterium
ATTTAGTTGTATCGTCAAGACGACGCCGAAATCCTTACACCATATAGGCGAAAGTTTTGCCCGGTTTCTTACATCGTCGATGAATTTTTCAGTGATTATTTTGCCGCGATTGCAGTAGCCTTCCTGCCCTTTACATCCCACATGCGCGCGACGAAGCTCTCTACGCGTGTCTGGAAGCCCGCCTCGGCGGTGTGCTCGTCGAAGATGAAACTGTAGAATGGAATCCCCATCTCTCGCGCCACCACCGGGATGACATCCTTCGCCGTGACCTCCGGCATGCATGTGAACGGCATCACCTGCACGACGCCGTCACACCCACGCTCCTTCGCGATGACGACATAGCCGACGGTCTCGATCCCCTCACCGCCGAACGGCGTCTTGAGCCACGGCTCGGCTTTCTCGATGGCCACCTGGAAGCTGAACTTCTCCCCTTTCTCCCTGAAAAGAAACGGCATTATCCGCTCCTGGAGCCATTCGGTCGCCGACGACGAGCGGTAGCATATGCAGTCAAGATCCCCCAGCCTCCTGGCAAGATCCATGTTCGAGAACGGTTCGAGCAGTACGAATATCTCCCCCGTAAGCAGCACCTCGAGCACCGGTTTATCCGGGTCCACCGGCACTTCGGCATCCATCTCTTCCGTAAACTGCGCCCGGGCATTCTCTATCGCCGCATAGCCGTCCGCGCGGTCGACGCGTCGCACGAATTTCCCGAAGATCTTATCCACCTGCCGGTTTTGTTTCTGGTATGGCCGCCGCTTGAGAACATACTCCTCCTCGCCCCAGTCCACCGCTTCGAGCTTGGTGGCGGCGAACCTGATGGCGGGCACTATCCGCTTGGGCTTGAATCCCGATATCTTTAACAGCTGCCAGAAAAAATGGATGACCTTACCGGCGGGAGGCTCGACTATAACGAACTTCGCGTCATAACCGAGGCGTTTGAGGATCAGCTCCGCCGTGACGCCGTACAGCCCGAACCTGCAGGGACCGATACCGCCGGACATGAATATCGTATCGGCTCCCTTCTCCAGCGCTTCGATGAAATTCCCGAGCACATATTTGAACGGCACGCACATCTCCTCCGGTGAATGCGCGCTCCCGAGGGTGATCGTCCTCTGCGTTATCGGCGGCGGCGGGATAACCTCGTAGCCCAGCTCCTCGAATACGCACTTCGTGGCGACCCAGAGGTTGCCCATATGGGGGAATGTTATTTTTCCTTTCGGGCTCAGAGAAGTTGTCCTTTCTTCCACTTTATCAGGTTGACAAACGCTTCGAGACGCGTCATCACTCCCGCTTCGGCGGTATGCTCATCGAACGCCAGGTGCAAAAGCGGCATCTTGAATTCCGATGAACGATGCGTGATAAACTCGCCGGTCACTGAATTCGTGCCGCAGGAGAACGACGACACATTGATCAAACCGTCTATTCTGCCTGACTGGATCATGAAGAATGCCGCGCCCATAAGCTTGCGCTCATGTTCCCAGAACGGGATCTTCCGCACGGTCTTGTCATAGCGGCGGATTATCTTCTCGGGAACCATCTCATTCGTAACCACCACCGCCCCCATCTCCCTCAGCTTCCTTATAAATTGGAGGCTGGTGTAGGGGTCGTAGAGAATGTACGGGTGCCCTACCACCCCGATACGGATCTGGTCTTTACCCTCGATACGACGCACCGGCGCAGCGTTCTTGAATATGATATCGAACGCTTCAGGGGACGAATGCCCGCCATAGAGAAGTTTCGTGAAACGCCGCTGCGCGTCGAGCGCCGATCTATAAGCTTTCTTGAATTCTCTCTGGTCGCTGGTAAATATCGCGCTCGATTCCCTGAGCGCATCTTCGAGGCCCTTCTTGTCGCGCCGGAAATCAACCCAGGGTGAAAGGATGGGCGTTTTCAAGTTAAGGCGCATGATATCGGGGAAGGCTATATATTTGGGGCAGTTGGTGAAATACGGCCTGAGGGATACGAACCTGTGCAGGAGGATATAATCCACCTTGCCTTCAAGGGATGCCGAGGCCCCGGCCGCAACCTTGCATGGAAGGCAGGTCTCATCCACGACCATGTTCCCGCCCACCTCGATGGTGCGCTTATTCGTGGGAGGACTCGCCGTCACTTTGCAGCCGATGTTCTCGAAAAATACCCTGAACAGCGGATAATAGCTCCAGCTCTCCAAGGCCATGGGTATCCCGACAGTAGGCGTAAATCCACCTCCCGACAGTTTAGATGTATCAAATACGGGGCACGAAAGCCAACTTCGACCCACCCGATTATAGCATCCCGGGCCGCTGCTATGCAATCAATCCGCAGACTCCGTTTCCGCCCCCGCTCCACTTAAATCCGCCCATCCTGGTAAATCCTTCCATTATGTCGTCGCATTGTGCTACACTAAATAATTAATTCTGAATCGTATGGGAAGGATACCAGGCGGCAGATGAAACATCTATCATACAGGAATAACGAGCTTTACATCGATGACGTCAAAGCACTGGACATCGCTGATGAGATGTTCACCCCGTTTTACGTCTATTCGAAGGCGGCGATACTTAACCGTATCAACGAATTCAGGAGCGCTTTCGAGCCCATCGACCCGGTTATCGCCTACTCCACCAAGGCCCTGAGCAATATCAAGATCCTCAGGATATTCCTCGACGAGGGGCTCCACGTGCATGTGCCGAGCTACGGCGACTTCACGAGGGCCAAGGTCGCCGGGTTCAAGCCCGAGCAGATCATCATGGGCGGTCCGGCAAAGACATCCGAGGAAATGACCAAGGCGGCCTATGAAAAGCCTTTCCTCATCCAGCTCGACGCCATGTTCGAGATCGAGACGCTCAAGGAGATCACCGAGGAAAAGAAGACCGTCCAGAATATCGGCCTGAGACTCAGCCTCGGACCCGACCACGGGGAACGGCCCTACTGGGCAGAGGGACCGACCGAAAGCAAATTCGGTCTTACGCGCAATAACTACGAGCGCGCCCTCGATGTCATCTCCCAGTCGCCGGGACTGAAGCTCAAGTCAATCGGCGTTTATCTCGGCAGCCGGATTTCATCGATCGATCCATATATCGAAGGCGCCAACGCCCTCGTCGACCTTTTCCTCCAGGCCCAGGCCGCGGGCAATGAAATGGAATACATCAACATGGGCGGCGGATTCGGCATCGATTACGAGGAAGGCGAATCTTTCGCCATCAGCGACCTCGCCGGTGAAATCATCCCAATCCTCAAGGAGATCGACGGCAAGGTTATTTTCGAGCCGGGACGGTTCCTTGTTGCCGACAGCGGGATGCTCATCACCCAGGTGCTCGGCGTTAAAACCGCGGGCGACTTGACATATGTCTATGTCGATGCCGGCATGAACGACATCCTCAGGCCCTCCATCTTCGAGACTTATCACGAAGCGGTTCCATTGATAATACGCGAAGGTGAAGAAATTACCGCGGACATCTCCGGTCCGCTAAGCGATCCCGGCGATGTTATCGGGCTGTCTCGTCCGATGATCAAGCCCCGGCGCGGCGAATTCCTGGCATTTCTCAACACCGGCGCATATGCATCATGCATGGCCTCCAATTACAATGGCAGGCGTCGCGCGGCGGAAGTGATAATAGAGAACGATGATTTCACTGTCATACGCAACAGGGAAAATTGGGCGGATCTCTATAAGGACGATATCCTGGATTGACGCCTCAACGCGGCACTGACAAAAGACCCGCGGGCGATCGCAATTGCCTGGTCATAAAAAAAAACCTGACATCCTCTTTCGCAACCGGAAACTGAAAGTCATCAAGTTCGGCGGTACATCGCTTGCCGATGCATCCCGCATACACAAAATCTCCCACAGCCTCAAGGCCATGGCATCCGATACTGACGTGATAGTGGTCGTTTCGGCGATGGGCGACTCCACCAGCCAGCTTGTGAAACTCGCCCACGATGTCACCAGCGGCAGCCCATCACCCCAGGACACCATCGAACTCGCCGCCCACGGTGAGATGATAGCCGCCCGCGCGATGAAAGCCGCCCTTACCCACGTCGGCGCCGAAGCCATCGCCATTACCCCGTTCGGGGGAAGATGGCCGATTATCGCGGTGGATGAATCACCGCAACTTCTCAGCCTCGAAAAGATCAACGAGGACAAGCCGATCTCTATCGTCGAGGACCGCACGAACAAACTGCTCAGGAAACACATACTCCCGCTCCTCAAACGCGGGATAATACCGGTCGTATGCGGCTTCCTCGCGCTGAGCCCCGAAGGCACGCTGATAACCCTCGGACGAGGCGGCTCCGATACGACCGCGTTCCTCATCGCCAAGCTCCTTGAAGCCGACGAGGTTATCATCGCCACCGATGTTGAAGGTGTTCTTGATGCCGACCCCAAGCGTGTATCCGCCCCCGGCAAGGTGAAGTATATTTCCATGGACGAGATGGAAGGCCTCGCGCGTTCAGGCGCGGCGGTTATTCATCCCCGGGCGCTCGCATATAAAAGCCCCCATACTAAAGCGAGGGTCACGCATTTCGATGCCGAGACCTATGAGCTCGGCGGGACCGAAATCGCCGGTTTCCTCAAGGCGAGCCTCGAATTCTGCCCCCATCCGCTGGCCCTGATAACGGTCGTACTCGAAGGCGGCGAGGAGCGGAGCCGCATCGCTGAAGGCATCCTCCAAGTGCTCAAGGAAGCGGGCGCGGAGATCCACGGCATGGCATCAACGAATAACTACATCGGCGTGTATATCCGGGAAGACCAGGGCGAGGATGCATACCACGAGATACATCGCACGCTGACAAGCGAGTCGCGATTCAAGGCCATCTCCCTCAAGAAAGACCTCGCCCGCGTGCTGATTTCATCGACCAAGTTCCAGACCCAGCCGGGACTTATCGCCGTCATCGGCAATTCCATGGCGCGCGAGAATTTAAATATCGCGGGTATAATCTCCATGCAGAATGACATCAACATCTATGTCGCATGGGATAACCGCAAGGAAGTCGGGCTTATTCTGCGGCGTCTCGCGCTCGATGCCGCCCTTGAAGAAGTCGCCAAACAGACGGTGATTGAACTCTGAGCGCCGCCCGTTGTCATACTTGAGGAAAATGGGTGAATCAAAATGGCGAACAGAAAACATAATTTCGATAAGGAATGCATGAGCCGCAAGGATTTCCTTCGCAGAACTGGCTACTTCGCCCTCGGCCTTTCGCTGACCCCGATGCTTGCCAATATTGCGTGTTCCGGGCGGACTGCTGAAGCGCAGGCTGCCGCATCCGGCGCCACGAGCCAGGCGAAAGCCGACCCGACTTTATTCATCGCGAAGAATGACACGCCGGGCTCGCTTACACGCAAAGCCGTCAACGCGCTTGGCGGGATGAAGCGGTTCGTGTCGAAAGGCGACAAGGTCGCGCTTCTTCCGAATATCGGATGGGCCCGCGAACCCGAGCTTGCCGCGAATACGAATCCCGATGTCGTGGAAGCCATCGCGCGCATGTGTTTCGATGCCGGTGCGAGCCAGGTCGAAGTCTTCTGCAACCCATGCAACAACGCCAAGGTTACATATGAAAAGAGCGGCATCGAAAAAGCCGCCCAGGATGCGGGCGCGTATGTCTTCTTCCTCGCATCCGATGAAGATTACAGGGAGATCGATGTCCCCGGCGCAGTATGGAGCAAGAAAGCGAGGGTCGCGAAGGCGTTGCTCGATGCCGATGTCTTCATCAACGCGCCCATAGCGAAAGTCCACGGCCTGAGTAAACTCACGCTGCTTCAGAAGAATCTCATGGGCTCCGTCGCCGACCGGGGCGTGCTTCACCGGAACATCCACAAGGAACTCGTCGCCCTCAGCCATGTACTTCCCGCCGACCTCTTCGTCCTCGACGCCACCCGCATCCTTTTTCGCAACGGGCCGACAGGCGGAAGCCTTAGCGATGTAAAGAAGATGGACCAGGTCATCGCGGGGACCGACCCGATAGCAATTGAATCCTATGCCTCGACGCTATTCGGCATGGACCCGGCCACCATCGGATTCATCAAGCTCGGTGAGGATGAGGGACTCGGTACTATGAACTGGGAATCATGCTGCGGCTATGTATAAAAAAGTAGGGACAGTCACTAATGGCGCTTTTTTAAGGCGTCAATCCGGGGGCTACAACCCGGGGACAGGCCCCGAAGCATGCATGGCACGATGCAAATTCAATACCGGGAACCTCAATCCCAAAACCACAATTTCGAAACGGCCTGTCCCCTCACCGCACGCAACCCCGGGTAGGCCGCATTTTATCAATAGTTCAGAAGGATGCGGCCAACCCGGGGCTACCAGGAGTTGTGCTTACTTAACACTTGGTAGCCCGGGGTTGGAGCCATCCACAGCACTTGCTTAATACATGATTTTCCCAAGCTGGAGCTTTCTTGCTACCCGCTGGATAAATGGGCTCCTACCCCGGGCGACTACCAATCAATGCGGTATTCGCTTTAAAAATGTGCCATTCGTGACTGTCCCTACTTCTTTCGGAACCACTGCTTCGTCCCAAGGCAGATTCGCACAAGCATCAGCATCACCGGCACTTCGATCAAAACCCCCACCACCGTCGCGAGCGCCGCGCCCGATGACAATCCGAACAACATAACGGATGTCGCAATTGCAACTTCGAAATGATTCGACGCCCCGATCATCGCCGACGGCGCGGCATCTTCATATCTCAGGCCGATCACCTTCGCCGTTATATAGCCGACCCAGAATATGAGATTTGTCTGGATGAACAGTGGTATCGCTATCCACAGTATCGTGAGCGGGTTCGAGAGGATCACATCCCCTTTGAATGAAAACAGCAGCACCAGCGTAACGAGCAACGCAATTATCGTGACCGGCGTCAGCATGTGAAGGAATTTGCCGCGGAACCAGTCTTCGCCCCGCGACGCGATGATCCATTTCCGTGAGAAATATCCCGCCACAAGGGGCAGCGCGACATATATCCCGATCGACAGAAGCAACGCCTGCCACGGCACGGGAAGACGTCCCACGCCAAGCAAAAAGCCCCCGAGTAGTCCGTACAGGATGAGCATGCTCAGCGAGTTTATTGCCACCATAACAAGGGTATGCCCGTCATTCCCCTTCGCGAGATACCCCCACACAAGCACCATCGCCGTGCAAGGCGCGATGCCGAGCAATATGCATCCGGCAAGATAGCTGCGCCACAGCGGAACTTCCAACACCTTTGCCCCGTCCACAAGCACAACCTGCCCCGCGCCATAAGTCGCCCCGACCGGCAGGTCCCGTCCCAGAGGGAGTTTCACATGGTCCACCGCGTCGGGCCCGATGAAGCCGATGAATAATGTCCCGAGAAAAAACAGGCTGATTGCGAACATCGTGAACGGCTTGATGAGCCAGTTGACGACGAGGGTCAATGTCACCGGCTTCACGTTACGCCCCGCCTTCAGCACCTCGCCAAAATCGATCTTGACCATTATCGGGTACATCATGAAGAAAAGGCATACCGCGATCGGGATCGACACCACCGGCGCTTCGCCGACGTAGATTGACATGCCGTCGAGCGACGTCGCGACTCCCGGCGCGATCCGACCGAGTACGATTCCCCCCGCGATGCAGAGCAATACCCACAGCGTAAGGTAGCGCTCGAAAATATTGAGTCCCTTCCCCTTGTATTCTTTTGTCACGCAGGTTTCTCCGACCATCTATACTCCCCTTGTTTTGTTGATACGCCAACTTTCATATCGCTCCTCGATAAACGGGAGCAATTTTTTTCTGATTTCCTCCCTCGTATTCCTGAACGCCTCAAGTATCTCTTCATTCGTACCGATTGTCCCGATGGGGTCATCAAATCCCATGTGCACCTGCTCATGCGCCCACGGGAATATCCCGCATGTCTCCTTCGCGTAGCTGCACAGGGTGACGACAAGGTCGAAATCCTCACCCGCGAATTCGTCTACATGTTTCGAACGCATCCCCGATGTATCGATGCCGATTTCATTCAGCACCGCAATCGCCACCGGATGCACATAGCTCGGCAAAACCCCGGCGGACTCCACATCGACACGGTCACCCATGAAATGCCTTACCAGTCCTTCCCCTATCTGGCTGCGGCTTGAATTGCCGGTGCAGATGAGAAGTATGCGGAATTTTTCCGGTGGTATCTGCGATGCCAACGTCATCCTCTCTTTGTATTTACTTTTGGCGATAACAGGTTTATGAAATTCGCATCGCCGTTTCCTATTCTTTTTCCCTCGACAACGCCCGGTTAATCCATCCCTCGGCGAGCATCCTGTTAGGCACACCCCCTTCGCTTATTTTCTCGCCGTTAATGAATACGGCGGGGGTACGCGTCACACCGCGCGCGTTCAGCTCGTTCATATTCTTAATCATCTTCACTTCGGCGTCGATGCCGAGCCGCTTCACCGTGCCTTCGAGCACCTTCTGCGTCATCTGGCACTTCGGGCAGTTTCCGCCGAGTATTTCGATAAGCATTCCGTGAGTCTCCCTTTTGTATCAGTAGCTCGCCCGGCTCATGATATAAATCGCCCAGCCGAGATATTCCCGCCCGCACCTGAAATATTCGTCCTGACTTTTGTGGAGTTGCTTTATAACTTCATCCCGCTCGGGATGCTTCGGGTTCTCCTCGAGCCATCGCACAAAGCCATACCAGTTGTCTGATTCATACCTGTCCCAGTCATCGTGGCTGGAGCGGATTACATACTCGATATCGTAGCCCTCTTCCCTCGCGATAATAGCCAGTTCATGCTCGGTATGCGCGTTGAAACCGATAATCTCAATGAATTCCGGCGGGACGGGGTGTTTCAACCAGTACGGTTCCCCGATCGCTATCTTCCCCCCCTCGCGAATCGCCGCCTTCATCGCCTTGAGGGAATTCCGGTAATCCCCGAAAACGAACGACGATCCGATGCATGTCGCGACATCGTAACTTCCTTCTTCGAATTTATACTCCGCCCCCTTGCCGCAGATGATTTCAATTTTATCCGAGAGCCCCCTCTCCCGCATCTTCTTCAATGCACGTTCGCATGCATGTTCACGTATATCGACACCCACGCCCGAGATGCCGTATTCCTCCGCCCACATCGCGAGCATCTCACCATAGCCGCATCCGAAATCGATAATCCTGTCGCCGCTCTTCAATCCTATGATTTGCCCGACTTTGATAAGCTTCCCCGGCACAGTTGGATTGAGGATCTCCATATATTTTTCGGAGATATTTATAAGCGTGAAGAAATCCATGGCAACTCCTTGCTCTACTTTTCCGCCGACACATAATGCGCCCGCGCCCATTCAATCGTACGCTTCAACCCCTGCTCAAGGCCAGTGCGCGCTTCGAAACCGAGGAGCCTCTTCGCCTTGGTTATATCAGGCACGCGGTGCGGGATGTCGCTGAAATTCGGTCCGAAAACCTTTTCATACGGCACATGAATTATCTCGCTCTTCGAGCCGGTCAATTCGCGAATTATCTCCGCAAGGCCGTTGATGCTTGTTTCGAACGTGCTTCCGATATTAAACACTTCGCCCAATGCTTCGTCTTTTTCCATTGCCGCGATGCTGCCATCCACCGTATCATCGATATAAGTGAATGCCCTCACCTGCTCGCCGTCGCCGTACACTTCGAGCGGCTCGTTCGCGAATGCCCGCGCGATGAATCTCGCGATTACCGACCCGTAGCCGTCCTCATCAATGCGCGGGCCGTATGAATTGAAGTAGCGCACCACCGAGAATTTCAAGCCGCCGTCGATGGACATCCCATATGCCATGTGCTCGTCGAGCGCCTTCGCGGTGGCGTATGACCATCGCGGGATGCTCGTCGGCCCGAGCACGCGCAGGCCGTCCTCGCGGAACGGACGCTCCTCCGATATGCCGTAGACCTCGGATGACGATGCCAGCACGACCCTCTTGTCGTTCCTGCAACAATGCTGCAGAACCACCTCGGTGCCGCGAACATTCACCTTCATCGCGTCGAGCGGATGTTCGTGCACCCATTTGACCGTAAGCCGCGCCGCGAGATGGAACACCGCGTCGCTGTCGGTGACGAGGTCATGCACCAGTGGCTCGCCGAGAATCGACCCTTCGACGAAACGAAAATTCGGCTTGCCGAGATGGTGGGCGATATTCTCCCGCTTGCCGGAGGACAGATCGTCGAGCACCCAGACCTCGTCGCCGCGTTCGATGAGGTCGTCGACGAGATTCGACCCGATGTAACCGGCGCCGCCTGTCACTAAGTAACGCATTCAGCTTCTCCACGTTCGACTTGTATCTGATGGATTATAGCACTTGGAGGCGCCGGTATAAATCGGGGATTATCGTACTGGCTCTCGTTTAATACGGACTCACCCAGTCCTGCTCGCCGTATGCATTCTCAACATCGACTCGATTTGCATCCCATTCCTCGCGGAATTCCTTGTATTCCTCTATAGCTTTCTTCCCCCGGCGCTCCCCCCGGAAGATGCACTTCACCGCGGGAGATTCCGCCACCGGGCATACGCGCTCGCAAACTCCGCATCCGATGCAGGTCTCCTCGACGATATACGGCACCGGCACGACGACCTCTTCCATGTTTTTATTGATGACCGTCTCATCGCGCATGATTATCGACTTTGGCGATGTCGGGCAGAATTCCTCGCATACCTGGCACGGCTCGCCTATCGCCGTCGGGATGCACAGGTCGCGCTTGAAATATGCCACCCCGATGGGGACATACGCCTTCTCCTCTATCTCGATCGCCTCGATCGCCCCCGACGGACACACCAGCCCGCAGGAATTGCATGTGAATTCGCACTCCCCGAGCATCGGCACGAGATGCGGCGAGAACAATCCCGCCAGGCCGGTCTCCATCAGGCTCGGCTGCAGGCCGTGGGTGGGACATACCTTGATGCACGCGGAGCATTTCAGGCATCGCTTCATGAATTCATCTTCCGGGACCGCCCCGGGCGGACGTATGTGCGTTGCCGGGCGCATCGCCGAATTGTTCGCGCTCTTCAAAATCGGCACCGATATTATGCCGACACCGAGCGACGCCACAAACGCCCTGCGGCTCATGGAGAACCGGCCGCCGTCCCATTTCGGCTCGACATTCGATTCCGTCACCGCATGGTGCAGCCTGTGGTCGTATTGCGGACGCAGCCTGTAGCTCACCGCGCGTGTCGGGCATATGTCGATACAATCACCGCAGAGGATACATTCCGCCGGATTGTAATCCCGTCCCGAATTGTAGATCGCCCCCATGCGGCATTCTTTCAGGCAGGCGAGGCATTCAATGCATTTGTCGCCGACCCGGCGCTTCGTCCATCCGAACACCGACACATAGCCCATCAGCGCCCCGAGCGGGCACAGCACGCGGCAGAATCCGCGCGAGTGGCGGAATTCGATGGCGAACGGCACCGCGAATATCAGCAGCAGTAAAAACGCATGAAGGTAGCGCGGCTGCCACGGGTCGAGAATGTAGTTGTTTATGAAACGTCCAAGCCCCATCAAAATATTGTGCTCGCGAAGAAATGTCGAAATCCCGATTAGCCCGGCATTGAACGGCGGGAAGAAAACCGTGGTCGTGCTTCGCGGCAGCAGGCTCATCGGCTCCCATAGCCACAAAAGCGGGATTCCCGCCAGCGCGATTATCACGAACGCATTGAACAGGATGAATCTCCACCCGTACGCCCGTTTGTTCAGCGGCACTTTCCCACCTTTGAGCGGCTTCACGAACAGGCGGCGGAAACCGTCGAGCAGCGCCCCCACCGGGCAGAGCCATCCGCAGAGGTTGCGGTTGAATATGAGCGATATGATGAGGATGATGACGAATACGACGCCCGTTATCAGCCCGATGCCTACAATCAGGCCGAACAGGTTCACCAGCAAATCGAAGCGAAGATACTGCGTCGGCTTGTAATCCACTTCCCACGGGAAGCGAATCTTATATAACAGGTAAAAGAAAAGCAGCAGCGATGCAACCTGCGTAAGCCGACGCCAGTTGCTCAACCGCCATATTTTCAGGGCCCGTTTTTTTTTATCTGACGCCATAGTCGACCTTTCCTCGCGGCATTTTGATGTTATAATCTACTATAGCACAGGCGTAAAAATCGAGAAAGGAAGGACCGAAAATGTCTTCAGTGAAAGCGCTCACGGTATGCATCGTCATGCTTCTCGCTGTCGCTGCATGCTGCGGATGTTCATCCTCAACAGGGGTGGTTTCATCACCGGTTGAATCTCCGCATATGCCGCAAACCGGTCCGGGACACGCTTGCCTCGGATTCTACACAATCTCAATCGACACGGGCGCGGCATCGGTCGATATCGCATCGAATCGGAGCATATCCGCCCACTACGATGTCTCCCCCATGCTGATGGACCCCTATGTCTGCCCCCAGTTGAACTGCATAGAGGTGGCGATTATATCCAAAGACCCGGTTACGAATATCTACACGATTCTCGTCACACTGAGAAATCCGACCGGTATTACCGCTTACGATGTGCGGGGCACGGTGTTCCTCAGCTCTACGCACGAACATGAGCTCGTTAATTTCGACGCATACACGTCCGTCTTCGCGCAGCCGGGATATATGTTCAACCCGTTCATCGCGTTCGCGAAAGATGAAACCCAGCGCGAATTCGCCACGCAGGCGGTGCACTCGGCGGAATATCAGATAGAAATCCCGCCGCAGCCGAACCCCTACAACATCGGCTACGCGATAGATGTCTCCTGGCCCGGCAACTGCAAGGAGCCTTATGACATCATCGACCAGATGCAGATCGGCCAGATGACCGATGAGAACGGCTCCGAATGCCAGCTGCGATGCCGTGTGCTGGACTGGCAAAGCCCGGTCGACATGGATTCCGTAGTTGTCGACGGTGAGGCGATTTCCGGTACGGCGATACTGATGTCTTACAACAGCCAGTTCGAATCGTGGGATTGCGATATCCAGAACAACATGAATGCATCCCCCGGAGAGTATCTGCTTTCGGTAACCGCTTTGGCAAGCGACAGCTCGTATCAGACGCGCGACTTCATCCCGCTGACGGTCATCGAAAGCAGCGCCGGCAATCACGTGACCGGTACGGTCGAAGCATATATGGGCGGCGGGCCGATGCCAGACATACTCTGCTTCACCACGAACGGCGAGACAATCTATTCGGATCTCTCGGACGACGAAGGGCATTATGATTTGTATGATGTCCCCGATGGCGGGCGGGTCATCAGTTTCAACGGGATCGGCACGCTCGGGCAGGCGCACGATGTAAATCTCGACGGCAGCGGGGCGGTAGTCGATGCCGAGATGCCGCTGGTATTCCTCTACGTCGAGCACGCCCCAATATTCTCACCCGACCCGCCCGATGTGGAAATCGTCGGCATGACGGCGACAATCTCCGGAACCGTCGAGATGTGCCACGACAACAGCCACCTGGTGCTCATACAGGACGGCGAGGAATCGCTCTATGCATCCGACGATGGGAATTACATCATCGAGGCGACCCTTCATTCGGGCCTGAACCGCATCCGCCTCCGCGCCTCAAATGCCAAGGGGAATACGTTTACCGAGTGGATTGAGATAGAGAAGTAGCAATTGGTAGGGACGGGGTTGTTAGGGAGCCTGTCCCTAATTCGTATTGTTTACTATTACTAGTAAAGGCGGAACGATTATTGATGTTAGCTCGCACATGGTGGTCGAGCGAGAAGTGTGTGATGGTTTTCACAATGTGGTCTTTATCGTGGAAATAACTTTTACATGTCAAGCTTCGCGTTGCCTCCATAGGAGCGTCGATGAGGCGCACTGAACAAATGCAAGGTGTTAACCATGTCGCCGGAGATCTGTAGACTATTTCTACGGTCTACACAACTATCCTCCGCGTTGCTATGCTTGATTTCCTGGCGGCACCCGCAACCGTAGGCGCATCTATAGAAGCGCCTGCCAAGCATATCCTCACGGTAAACGTACTCATCGCTATCTTGAAAATAGTACCCGCAGTTGGTGCAGCGGCGAGGCTCGGTGGACGTCTCAGAATGTTCGAAAGTTCTCTCCATTTTCATCCTCCCCTTTCGGCGGTTCGTTTCACATATAGTAAAATCTTTGAATTACCGGTTTGCGCCAACTAAATATATAGTAAGTCATCGATGACTGAATTAAGGCCCTTACAGGTCAATTAAACTTCCGAACAAAGTCCCCGCCCTAAAAAAAAGATGGGGTATTTACAGCAATTGGGAATTCATGGTAAAATATTCTTAAGTCCGTCACCTTGTAAATGGGAGGGATTAGTTATGCCTACGTCGAGACCCATCCCCAAGAGGCGATT
>CAZSPL010000090.1:0-8254 GCA_964608735.1 uncultured Planctomycetota bacterium
CGGGATATGCCGCGGGGTAGTACTCCGAGGAGGTTGAATAATTGCCGGCGGCGCATACCACCGATACACCGTTGTTCACCGCGTTCGTCGTGGCGATATCGAGGGTGCTCGAATAATAGGGGCTGCTCAACGAAAGGTTGAGAACCGTCGCGCCGTGCGAGCAGGCATAGCTCATCGCTGAACTTATCGCCGATGTGCTCGCGCCGCCGTCGCCGTCGACCGGGAATACCCTCAGGGGCATTATCCTGACGTCGAGATTGACGCCGATAGAGCCGATGCCGTTATAGCCCTCGGCACCGATTATCCCGGCGCAGTGAGTTCCGTGACCGACATTCTCGTCAGTCCATCCGTTCGTGTTGTTATCAATGCCGTCACCCGCGACTTCGCCGCCGAGGCCGTCGCCGCCTGATACGAAGTCCGCGCCGTCGACCACGCGGTTAACGAGGTCGGGATGGTCGCGGTCAACGCCGGTATCTATTACGGCCACTATTACATCGGACGAGCCTTCCTCGATATCCCATGCATCAGTGGCGTTCATTTTCACGAGGTCCCATTTGTTGGACCAGTAGGAGTCGTCCGGCAATGTTCGCGCGAGGTGATAGATGTAGTTGTATTCGGCGAATGCCACGCCGGGCTGCCCGTTGAGCGCATCCCGCGCATCTTTGATATCGGTATCCGGCGGGATCCGCACGCGGTACACGCTTTCACTCGCGTCGACAAGCGCCATCGGTTGGATGTTCATCGTGTCGAACACCGACGCGCACGCGCGCATATTCCCGTCATTGCTGAAACCTACAAGCAATTCACCGGCGGCGATTTCGATATTGCCGCCGAAGCCGTCATCTATGAAAATCGTCGTGTGATATGGCTGTACCGTTCTCGGCTCGGAATCTGAAGCGACCTCGATGTACAGGTCATCCTCGACGGAGCCATCGGGACCCGACGCCCGTACGGAGACATCGGTCGGGCCGTTCGCGCCCGGCGCTACCCACGGCACGGTGACTCCCGGCTCGGTGATGATGATGGTGACGGGTTCGCCGTTTTCATCGACGAAATAGCCGGAAGTCGTTTCCCATGTCACGAGCGCGCCGTCGCCGAGCCCGTCGGTGTCGTACACAAAGTAGTGTGTGCTGCCGGGCTGTACGCCGGTCTGTATCCACGAATTGGTGTTAATCAGGTCGAAAATCATGTCGCCGATGACCGTCGTTCCCGAGGTGTCCGAGTCATCGGCAGGCGTAATGTCGTTCACGAACCCGAGATCGTCGGTTTCGGCGACCGGATTTTTATTGGCGTTGTGCAAGCCGGAACATCCGGCGACAAATACGAAGATTATCGTCAAAAGTGCGGTAGTAACCAGTGCATCGAGCTTTCCCATATCCGCCTCCAGTAAATCTATATCTATATAAGCAAGCCTGATGCCAAACCCGCGCATTTCATGCGGGGGCGTGATTCTTTTTGCGAGCCGCGCCGGATGCGGGTTGCGGGATTAATACGACTTAGCGAGGCTTAATACGATTATGGCGAGGGACATAGTGTCGCGAATACGTCGTGATGACGATGGAAAATGTCGTGAAGGCTTTAAGTGATACTATGCATCATGTTCAACACGAATGGCTGTTAACCGGATTGATTGGAAAATTGGTCTATCGCGCATTAGATGGCTTATATTCGATATGAATTTCCTTGCAATGCACTAATCCTCGCAAATTCGCATTTACCCAATATTTCCCATTCAGAAATGCAGGGACAGTCTCGGATGGCACATTTTTGAGCGGATATCCTGTTGTCCGTACGCCGCCCGGGGTAGGAATCCTGCTTTCTATAAAAACCATGGATCCGGGTGGCACCCCTTTACAGTGCAGTAATCGGCTACGCGAGCGGTACTCGAAGCTTTTTCCATTCAGCTTTCTACTATGATGCACTGGAAAGGGGTGGTACGGGATGTACGAGCAACGTCACCCCTTTCCCGCGTAATAGCCTTTGTTGATGAATCAAGTGCATGCTGTAAGCGCGGTAAAGGGGTGCCACCCGCCCCTGTGATGAGTCGAATGCACACTCGAAACAGGTGACTGTCCCCGCTTTTTCTGGTAGAATTCGCAACCGTCCACCTATTCTGCGAAAAGAGGAGCTGAACCGGAATGCTTTTATTCATTGATACCGCGAACATAGAGCAGATACGCGAAGCCGCAAGCTGGGGCGTCATCGAGGGGGTCACCACGAACCCGTCCCTCGCCTGCAAGGAAATCGACGCCATCAAGGGCTCGTCGCTCGAGAAGCATTACAAGGCGATATGCGAGCTGGTCGAGGGGCCGGTGTCGCTCGAAACATGCAGCCCCGATGCCGCCGGGATGATCAAGGAAGCGAAAGAGCTCGCGAAGATAGCCGACAATGTCGCGGTGAAGGTGCCGATGTGCGAAGAGGGTCTGAAAGCCGTGACCGAGTTATGCAAGGACGGCATCATGACCAACGTCACCCTCGTGTTCAGCTCCAACCAGGCGCTGCTCGCGGCGCTCGCCGGGGCGACATTCGTAAGCCCGTTCATCGGACGTCTCGACGACGCCGGGAACGACGGCATCGCCGTGCTCGAAGAAATCGTCGACATCTACACCGGGTATGGTTTCGACACCCAAATCATCTCGGCATCGGTACGCCACACCATGCACGTCGTGCAGTCGGCGCTGGCCGGGGCGGATATCGCGACGGTGCCGTTCGATATCCTCAAGAAGATGTTCAAACATCCGTTGACCGACAAGGGCATCGCGGCATTCCTCGCCGATTACAACAAGATTGTCGGCAAATAGCGGCCTTCGCGGGAATTTGGCACGGCCAATAAATTACGGTAAAGAATTTTTAATGTGATGCTTGCGCGGCATCACTTTTGTTATGGGTATTTGCATGCTATATTAAGTTTGATTCGTATCCTTCAATTTAATGGGGAATGTTTCTCGGAGGTGCGATTGTGAAAGGATTACTCCCGAAGCTGCATATTCGCGAGGTGATGCTCGTCATTTCGGTGCTCGCGGTGATAATCGCGCTCGCATCGGTTGCGTGCGACAGCTCCGACGCGTTGAGCCAGAAGGATGTGTCGGAGTCGCTCGCGAAATTCGCCCTGCGCGCGTACGGCGAAGTCCAGGAAGCATACAGCTACAATGACAACTATAACCGTTACGCTGACTGGGACAGCCTTGTCGAGGGGCACTACATCTCCGAGGGATACACTCGGAGCAATATCGTAAAGAATTATTCGCTGTGGACCGATGTGTCCAACCCGGTTAATTACGGCGGGTCATCGATCTACATCCCGAGCACCTTCACCTGCGTCGCCTTCCCGCTACCCATCGGCCCACCGGGTTACCTTACGACATTCTCCATACGCGAAGACCGGATATTGCGGATGTATATGCCCGACGTCACGGGCTTGAACGCGTGGGGCGAGAACGGCGACAGGGGTACGAGGACGTGGGAAGTAACGGATTGACAACGCGGTACGCTCAGCCGGCGCTCCATTCGCCAAGTTCATAGATATGAAATCCTTCGCCGATAACGTAGGCATAGGAGTCGTCAACTTCCACCCGGTACGCCGGGCCGTTGATGGCGAATCCATCCACGCTATTTTCGGAGCCCGGGACGCTTATATCGATAAGCTCCAAGCCAGCGTCATCGTGAGCCAGGTATAGATGATTGCCGTTCAATGCCATGTCCACCGTCGCGTTCGATAATACGAGAGTCCCGACCTTCACCGGGGATGACGGCTCGCTGATATCGAACACATCGAGGTAGCCGGCGGTATATACGTTGCTGAGGTTGCCTCCCCCACTGCTTATATAGTAACCGGTAGAACTCGCCACATAGATGAAATCACCACCAACCACCATCTTCGTTTCGCCGAAATCACCGGAAAGCGGTGTCGACGAAACCAGTTCGAAGGAATCCGGCGGGGTGAATCCGATTACCGACAGGCCCGTGTACGCGCTCGACGTGTAAAGATATTCCCCGTGCACCGCCAATGCATCGGCGGCCGTCTCGATTCCAAGGAGCTTCACGACGCCGGCGGTTTCGGGCGGGTCTATATCGACGATTTGAATTTCGTCATAGCGGGCGCTGATGAACGCGTATCCATACTGGACGGCCATAGCACGAGCATAGCCGTATCCGGGCAGTTCGATATCCGATACAACCGCGCACTCGCTTATGTTTTCGAGGCTTACAGTCAGCAATTCGTTATTACGGCCGATGTATACAAAATTATCTTCTATCGCCATGCAATCTATATAATTCATGGGTATGGCATCCACAATCCGCGCCGCTTCGGGATTCGCGATATCCGCCACTTTCAATCCGGTGTAGGCGTCATCAATACATGCGACGCCTCCCGAGACGACGACATCGCTCGGTGACGACAGCGAGTAGATGGTGTTGACGGCCTCGACCGTCCCGGGAGGATCAATCCTGAATACCTGCAGCCCCTCCTTGTAGTACACGCCATATGCATACTCACCATGCGGCAAGAGCGTCTGATGTTCACCGATGATGTCGAGCGTGTCGACCACAGCGGGAGACAAGGGATTGCCGATATCGATGATGCTCACGGTCGTCTTGTAGTCATTATACTCCCCGGCATCGAGCACATAAGCATAGTCGTTTTGGAAAACAGCGTCCCCCCTGCATTCAATCGCCACGGTGGTGACGACAAATGCTTCCTTCGGCGCGCTTACATCCATGATGACCAGGCCATTACCCGACAGCCCGAGGTATGCATATTCATCACTGACATACACGCTTTTAATCAAGTCCCTGAAATCTATCGTATTCAAGATGACGGGCGATGCCGGGTTGCCGACGTCGATTATCTGCAAGCCGTATTCGGCGGTTCCCAGGTATGCGATACCGTTATGAACAGTCAGCGAAGATACCTGCTGTATGGTGTAGGTGACATTGACGAGATGGGCCGATTCGGGAGGGCTGATATCCAGAATTTGCATCGACGAGCGGTAATCGCAAACAAAGGCATATCCATTGTCTATCGCAAAATCAGTGACGAGCTGTATGGTTTCAACGGAGCTTATCGCCGTAAGATGCCCATCCGTCCCGATCTCATATATGTCGAGCGTGCCAAATCCCGTGGCGTATAGATAATTGCCGCTGGATTTCATGATGCCGGCGTGGGCCTCGATGTCTTCCTTCCAGACCGGGTTCGAAGGGTCGGAAAGAGAGAAAACCGAAATTCCGCGGTCCGTTTGCACAAACGCGTAATTGCCGGATATGTGAATCTTATTCGGCATGAAATTAAAGTTTTGCGGTGTGACCTCTACAAGGCCGCTGACCACCGGCTCGGGAGGGATGGGCTTTTCGGGAATCGTCGGCACGGTTCCCGCCGAGCATCCCGCGAGCATCAATACAAGCATTATCGCGAGGGGAATATACAATACGCGCCTGTATAACATGCATGCCTCCGTGAATGTTCTTCTCCCCTTTTTCAGCGGTGAGGAACGAGAATTAACGAGCGCCATAGGCGTAGTCGTTCAATGCCACGATTCTGAATCCCCGGTATGAACTCCCGATGAAAAGGTATTCATCCCAAATGGTCATCGCACAGGGGGATCCCAGATCATCATAATGCTCCGCGATAGCTTCCTCCCCCGGGATGCTGACATCGATTACAAACAGCCCGTTTTCGCGGCATGTCACGAATGCAAAATCGCCGAGGACAGAGACATCGTACGTATTGCCGGGAAGATATACCGTGCCGCGTATCGCGGCGTTCTCCGGCGGGTCGATATCGATAATTTTCAACCCGCCGTTTCCGTTGGCGACATAGGCGGCACCGCCGTCGATAAAAACGGCTGTCGGTGTTCCGGCGGTATAAACAGTCGCAACAACGCCGCCTGTTTCAGGAGGGCTGACGTCGGCAATGACCAGCGACTCGTCCCCCACGATATAAGCATAGCCCTCCCGGACGGACAGCTTCCCGGGATATCTGAGCTGCGTGTCGATGATCTTGACCAATCCGGCGGCGCTTACAGGCGAGATGTCGACGATAAAAAGTTTGCCTTCGGAATTCGTAAGATATCCATATCCATTGTCGAGGGCAATTCCCATCAGGCGCGGCGACAGGGGAACCTGCTTGATGACGCTCGGCGCGTGGGGCGGATCGACATCGACAATCTGCAAACCGGAATAACTAGCCGCGATATACGCGTAGCCGTCCTCGACGGCGATCGCCTCCGGGTAATCGAATGGAACCAGTGACAGCAGTTCGGCTTCGTCGGGATTTCCCGCGCGAGCGATCTGCATCCCCTGGTTTCCATCGATGAAATAGGCGTATCCATTCTCGGCCACGATTTCGTCTATCCGCTCGGGATAATGCCGCTCGCTGACAACGCCGATATTTTCAGGATGAGAGACATCCAGCACCTGGAAAGTGGGTTGGTAATAAGTGCTCATGTATGCGTAATCCTCCCCCACCGCCATGTCCATCAAGTCGGATGGCAAGTCGAATTCCCCGGCAAGGCGGGGGGATTCCGGCTGAGCCATATCCAGGACCTGCAGTCCACGACTGCAGTAGGGCATTCAGCCGGCGTTCACATACTCCTCGGCGACGAACGCATATCCGTCTCGTATGAGTATCTCCTCCACATTGTTTGATAATTCAAACGCGGCAACCGGCGATGCCTCAAGCGGTTCGGCGATATCCACAATATTCAGCCGCGAATTGTAATCCCCCACGAGCGCGAATTCGTCGACGATCGCAATCGTGGTGCCGCCGTCCTCGATATCCACCGTATGCACGACCGATGCATTCGCCGGATTCGAGATGTCGATCACCAGGATGCCGTTCTCCCTGTCGGTAACGAATGCGTGCTTGCCCCTGACGGCGATGTCCACCGGTCGGGACGGTATATCCATCGATTTAACCGGCACGGGATTCGCATGGTCGCGGATGTTATAAATCTCCAGTTTCTCTTCGAAGTAATTCACCACGAACAAGTAATCCCCGCAAACCTCTATATTCCAGGCATCTTCAGTTATCTCGAAAGTGCTTACCACGTGCGCTGACGAGACCGGGGAGACATCAATGATTGTCAGCTCGCCGTATCCGGGGATGAATGCATAACCGTCGACCACGGTTAGACCGTTGACGCTGCCCGGAATATCGACCCTATTCATCCATGCGGGCGCGAGCGGGTTGGAAATGTCGAACATGTGCAGGCCGAATGCCGAGTCGGCCATGAACAGCACATCGCCCGCGATGTCCATGGTATCCAGGGGAATATTGAGCCATGGCGGAGTGACATCGACGAGCCCCGTTTTACCCGGTACAAGGGGAGAGCCTGTTGAGCAACCAATGGGGAGCGACAACATCGCAATCACGAGGAGGCACCCGAAAAGCGACTTTCGAAACATCAAAGCCTCCAGTCATACTTTGTTTCGAAATCCGAGTGATGAAACTCATCTCGTGAATGATGTCATCAAGAAGTTACAGCATGATTCGGTTGAATGCAATACCTGCTAGATAATACACAAGCATTACCGTATACGTAACAATCCTGACAAGCCGAGGATAGATTTGACAGAGGGATGATTGTTCCAGCATAACTCCGGACATTCGCGAAACTCACTGTCAGTCCTTTCCGTTATTCGGCTGCCCGCTGGTCAGGACCAGGACAATTCCATCAGTTACGCCATCGGGAGCGCCGTAGATGAAGGGTCCCGATTTCGCCGGATCCTCGTACGCGGGAAATCGCGGCCCTGTCTTCGCATCGCCGCCGCCGAACACTTCCGGCAGACCCATCGCCTCGCCCACCTTGCCCGAATAGCCGCAGGGGAAGGGTACTTTCCCCCCTATCGGCGGCGGATAGCGCCAGTAAATCTGCTCCCGGGCGTCATCGGGAGTTACATCTTGCAGCCGGATCACATCCTTCCCGTTGTTAGAGGGACTTCCCCAAACGCAGAGTATGTAGCAAATTACCGGCGCGTGGAAATTCGCGTTCGGATACGGCCAGTTCAAGCCCCTGCCACCGGGCTGTATATCGGTTGCGGCGCGATACAAGAACTCCCCGGGCCAGAATGTGATTATCTTCTTCCTCTCCGCCGGGTCGTATCTTCCGCCGAAATTGTAGTAGAGGCCCGCGAGCTCACCTTCGCCGGGATAACGGCGCGGGAATCCCTCGGGGTGTTCAAATTTGCCGCGGTCAAGGGTACGTTTTGTTTCTATCCTGGAATACGGCAGTTGCGGGTCGGCATCCTCGAAGAA
>CAZSPL010000090.1:8354-14099 GCA_964608735.1 uncultured Planctomycetota bacterium
TCATCGTTTTTCTGATGCCACGACTTCCATCCCTTCTTGTCGCCGCCGAGAAGATATGCCGGATATTCGCCGTGATCGAGGTTGTAGCGCTCGATCGCAATCTGGATCGTATGCAGATTCGCTTTCGCCTCGACTTCCTTCGCCTTGTTCATCGCGACGGTGTCGGCACAGGCGAATGGCATCAGAAGGCATAGAATCGAAATCCCGACGAGTAGTTCCGTCAGCGTGAAACCATTCTGATTATTAAAACGCATGGTTGGCCTCCCTTATATTAAAACGCTTAGCCTCTATCCCCAAAGACGCTCGATAATTTCGCGAAAGCCTCCAAGGTCGTCGATGATGAACTCCGGCTTCAAATCCCCCGCGGCGGACTCCGCCTCCTCACGAGTGGAGATGCCCGTAAGCACGCACACCGTATGCGCGCCGAAACGGTTGCCCGAAACGATGTCGGTGTCGAGCCTGTCCCCGACGACGATGCAATCCGCCGGCGCGAAATGCATGCGCGACGCCATCTGGTCTATCATGTGCAGCTCCGGCTTGCCGATGATCGTCGGCGCGACATCGGTGCATGCAAATACCGCCGCTATCATCGTACCCCCTCCCGGACGCACGGTGCCGTCGTTCCAGGGGAATGTCCTGTCGCCGTTGGTGCCGATGAATCTCGCCTTGTTGACGAGAATCTCCTGCTGCGCGCGTACGAGCTGCTTGTAATTGAAATCGGGCGACATCCCAACCACGACATAATCGCACTTGCGCTTGTCATCCAATTCGACTATCTCGATGCCGATGCCGCTCAGCGCCGCGGGGACGCCTTCCATGTCTATCACGAACGCGGTGCCGCCCTCGCCGTATGTACGCCGGATATATTCGGCGGTGGCTATCGACGATGTCATTATCTCGTCGATTTCGGCCCTGATGCCGTAACCGGCGAGCCTCTCGCGGAACGTCGCGGGCGTGCGCGTCGAATTGTTCGTGATGAATCCGAGCATGCATCCACGCTCGCGGCACCAGTCCACGACTTCGCCGGCTGATGGAAGCGGCGATGTCCCCCTGTAGAGCTCGCCGTCCATGTCGAACATTATCGCCTTGCCTTCGTAACTCATATCACTTCCCGAAAAATGCAGACTGACGCTTCTGGAACACGAGCACATACTCGTGCTTGAAGATGAAGAAGTTGCCTTTCAGCGCACGGTATCGCCACATGTTATCCATGTTGCGCTTCGCCCGGTTCTGCTGGATATCCTTCACGACGAATCCCTTCAAACGCAGTTCCCCCGTATCGAGCATCGCCTGCAGCAGCAACGAACCGAGCGGGACAACCTCGCCCTTCTCATATTTATCGCCGATGACGAGGGCGAGGAAACCGTCATCCTTCAGAAACGGGATGAGGTTTTCATACACCGCCATGAAGCCGTCCACGAACTCCCGCGGCTCCTTGAGGCGGCTGAGGTCATTCTCGTCTTCTGAAAATGTGATGATATCGGAATACGGTGGATGCAGGATAACCAAATCGAAATATTCGCGTCCCTCGTTCTTGAGGAACCGCCTGCATGCCTGCGCGGCTTTTTTCGATGATGAATCGACGCATTTCGTTTCGGCGCGGATGCCGTGCGGATTCGCTTCGCCCTTGATACGTGCGCGCGCGAGGCGGCATATCTCGTCGCTGATTTCGAACCCGAGGCCGTTACGTCCGAGCCTCCGGCATTCGATGAGGGTCGTACCGGAGCCGAGGAAACCGTCGAGCACCATCCCGCCCGGCCCGGTGAATCGCAATATCAGGCGATTGGCGATCTGGGGCACGAAGTTGCCGTGGTAGTCGCCGCGATGTTCGCCGCTCTTGTCGCGCCGTGGGATGAGCCACAGATCCTCGGTGAGTTCGCCGGTATGGTCGCGCCACGAATCGGCATCCGCCATCGGCGGCGGGGTGTTGGATGTATCGGCGATTTTCTTCTTCTCTCGGGGCATGTGCGGGGATGATTTTATCATAAGTGAACATGTGAGCACTATATGGCATCTATAACTTCATGGTAGACTTATATAGTCTCGGAAGGACAATTCGTTGAACAGAGGGAAGCAAAGATGAAGCGATCCGCGGGGTTTCTCCTCTTCACAATTTCGATATGCATCGCATGCGTGAGCTGCAGCTCAGGTGTAACCGCGTTTTCTCCGCCTGCCGTTCCCGCTCCCCTGGGTCAACAGGATTGCTGCCACGCCCTGCTCGGGTTATATACTTTCACATTAGAGCCTGAAACAAACGCACTCGATGTCGTGCAACTTCGAAGACCGGAGCTCCATCTTAACGCCCTTAAATTCCTCGAGCCACCGCCGAATCTTTTCCTTACGCTTGAGGGACCGGTGCATGTCAGCGGGAATATCCTCGATGTAAATATCGGCCTGAGAAATCCATATCTCGGCCTCCTCCAGTTCAGCGGTTTCGATGTGTGTGGAATCGTCTTCACCCATGGTTCGCAAACCGGATTTCACGAACCTTGGATAACGATTGCGGGCGAAGGGGATACACGATTGTTGAACGCGGATGGTTATACCCGCTGGTGGAACACATCCGAGTTTCCTCATGTCGCGACGATCTTCGGCTACAAGGACGGCTTGCTCGGTACGCCCGCTGACAGCGCAGATTTCAACTCCACGGTTAACGGCTATAAGTATTTCATGGATAACCTTGGTCCGAACGATTCCCTCGTGACCGCGGAAATGACAACGCGGGGTTCGTTCATGGCCGGGCAGCAGAACATCCGCCATTACACTATAGACATGTCCGGGGGGCTTGTTTTCAATTACGCCGTCGACGCCTGCTGGGCAATCCCAAGCGGCGGCCCGCCATATGATGTGCCGGGTGATTTCCCCGACAACGCCAACAGGCCGGAAGCATATTGTATAAGCGTCACCGAAATAAGCAACTCGCTCTATTTTCATGAGCTGTCGGAAATCTGCGGCGGCATGATGAGCCTGTCGCTCGAGTTAAGGGATCATTTCAACGCGCAGGAAAATCATGTGTTCTGCGAATCCCTTTCCGGGCTGGATTTCATTGAGGCGGATAATACGGGCGGAGACGACAGCTACTGCGTTTTTAAAACAGAGCTTTATGGCATAGACCTTACGCACAACGGCCCGGCTCAGTTATTAATCACGGTACAATCCGAAGCCGATTCGTATGGCGGGCTCTTTCCCGGGGAGCCAGTATGCGCATATTTTATTTACGATTTTGAGATTTCAGCCGAAGGTCCCGCCGGATGGGCGCGCACATGGGGAAGCGATTATATCGTCGAACCGGGTTCTTATCCGAATTATTTCTCCGAACCGGATGAAAAAGCGGTTGATGTGGATATCGACAGCGAAGGCTATGCCTATGTCGTCGGGTACTTTGGTGAGACAGCCGATTTCGATGATACGGAAGGCGTCGACATGCATTCATCGAACGGCGAGCTGGATGCATTTTTAGCCAAGTACAGCCCTGATGGCGAATTCATGTGGGCTGTTACATGGGGCGGCGCAAGCTGGGACAGGGCGCACGGAATTTACATCGATGAAAACGACAACATTTTCGTCACCGGTGATTATATAGGAACCGTCGATTTCGATCCCGGGCCTGAAATCTGCGAATATACATCTTACTCCAACTCGCACGGCGACGCATACCTGTCGAAATTCGACAGCGAGGGGCAGTATATATGGACAAAAGTATGGGGTGGTTCCGATGCGACGATCCCTTACGATGTTGAGATGGACTCGCAGGATAATATCTATATCGTCGGCGAATATTATGGAACCGTCGACTTCGATCCCGGACCCGGCGCCGATTATCACGAAGGCAGCGTGAACTGGTTCGATGCGTTTATCCTCAAGCTCACGCCGGATGGAGAATATGTCTGGGCGCGGACATACGGCGATTACGGAAGACAATCGGTTAACGACCTTACTTTCGACAGCCTCGACAACTTGTATGTTTGTGGTATCTTCACACACACGGCCGATTTCGATCCGGGGCCGGGGGAAGAAATCCACACCGCACTGGGTTATCAGGATATTTACCTCAGTAAATTCGACCCCGACGGCAATTTCCTCTGGTGTCGAGTGTGGGGAGGCGAAGAGGGAATTGACCAGGGGGTGGGCATAGCAACATCTTCCTCCGATGAAATCTTCGCATGCGGCAGGTTTGTCGGCGCGGTGGATTTCGACCCCACGGTCGAGATAGACGAATACATATCAAACGGCAATGCCGACGCGTTCCTCTGCAAATATTCGACTTCCGGCGATTACATCTGGAACCGCGTATGGGGAGGGCCCGGCCTCGATAAAGCCGACGGCATGACCATCAGCAGCGCAGACGAGTTGTTCATCACCGGTACATTCGCGCAGACAGTCGATTTCGACCCGGGACCCGGCGAAGTGTGGAGCCAATCTGCCGGTGGCCCGGATACGTTCCTCAGCAAATTCGACACATCCGGCGCGCTCACATGGGCCGTGACATGGGGCGGCGAATCGAGCGGGAGCATCGGCGACAGGGGGTATGCCATCGCGAGCATCCCCGGCGGGAACATTTATGTAGCGGGCCAGTTCGAGGAGACTTGCGACTTCTATCCCGGCCCGTGGCACGATATCCACGCTTCCAACGGCGGCACCGATGCATTCCTCGCCAAATATCCCACCGACGGGAACTGGTAGTGTGTCATTTGAACATAGCTTGGAAGCATCTTCTGAAAGCATCATCTAGAAACATTGTCCTGCGAGTATTGGCCTGCGGGTATTGGCCTGCGGGTAATTAGCCTGAATTCTGCTCTTATCTCCCCCCCACGCCTTAAGCGTGGGGGGGATTAAGGGGGGGCATCCGGCTATAATTTCAACGCCGAATAACATCAAAGTTATCGGAAGACTAACGCCAGGAGGCGCTTTCGATGAAACGCCATACGCTTTTTACGACGGTAATAATTGCAATCCTCCTGATAATCGCGACATCCTGCTCCTCGTCGAACGGGATAGCTCCGGCATCGCCCGGCATCGTGACATTTGATTCGACAACCCGCGACGGCGCCGGGTCTCATAGCTGCTGGGGCTACTACCAGTTCACGATAGACCCCGATGCCAGGACCCTCGAATATGTGCGGCTTCGCGGCGCGGAGCTGCATCTCAATGCATTGCCGTTCCTCGAACCCTCCGCCCCGCCGCTGCTGTCGCTGGAGAGCGTCGCGTTCGACGGAAATTCGGTCACCGCGGGAATCGGCTTGCGGCATCCGTTCCTCGGGTTGAATGAATTCACGGGCTTCGATGTGTGCGGCATTCTCATCACCGACGGCAACCTGTTCGGATTCGCCGACAACGAAGTGCGCATGGCGAAACCGGGTGAAACGCGCCTCGTCAACGCCGACGGCTACACCCGGTGGTGGAATCCATCGGAATTCCCCATGGACGGGACCATCTTCGCATACAAGGATGGCCTGATGGGCCTGCCGTATGAGGTCGCCGAATATGCCGCGACGCTCAATGGTTATAAATACTATGCCGACGGGCTCGGGCAGAATGATGATATCACCGGGCTCAATCCCGCGAGCCGCGGAGTATTCTCCGCCGGACAGAAAAATGTCCGGGTTTTCGAAATCGAATGGGATGTTTACGGCCTGATTTTCAACTACGCCGTCGATGCATCGTGGCAGTATCCCGGCGGCAGCCCGCCGTACAATGTGCCCGGTGATTTCGCGCCGGCAGCGAATCGTCCTGAAGCATATTACA
>CAZSPL010000091.1:0-14078 GCA_964608735.1 uncultured Planctomycetota bacterium
CCCGCCACCGGAACACCCGACGCAAAGCACAATGCACCATGCGATGCATAACAGGATTCCAACCGCAAACATAGCATTCCCACGCATTTCCTTATACCTCGATAGATTAGACACATGATAGTTCATGATGCTTGGATTCTGGAAGGCCAGCAAAAAATCGTCCTTTAGCCGTTGTGCAGATAAAATGAATTGGGGCCAGGCTCCATTTGGAGCCTGGCCCCAGTATTATCAATTACGCTCGGTTCGCGATAGAAGCCGACGCAGGCCGGTGAGTCCGAGGAAGAGGGCGAAGATGATTGCGAGGTAGATGTCCGCCACGCCGAGGGCGACAGATGAAGAAATCAGGCTTCCGATAACGGCCCCCGCGGCGAGCGGAAGACCGGCGGCTACTTCGATTTCCCCCGCCTGACGATAGCGGAACAGTCCCACAAGCGCGGTCGGGATGATCGCGCACAGGCTTGTCCCGTGGGCGGTTTTTTCGGCCAGGCCGAGCAGTTGAACCCCGGCGGGGACGAATACAACTCCTCCTCCCACGCCGAAGAAGCCGGAAACGAATCCCGCGACCCCGCCGGTCAATCCCGCGAGCAGGGGGGATACGACAGCCTGGCCCGGCTCCGTCCCGGCACCGAGGAATGCGGTGTACCCGTGGCGAATCGCGAGGATGAGAAGCATGGCCCCGAACAGCTTGTACATCGCGCGGTTGGTGAAGCGCTTAACGAGTCCCGAGCCGATATACGCCCCCACCACCCCGCCGATGGCAAGCGGGACAGCCGCAATCCAATTGAACCCGGGGTCGCGGCTGTAGACGATTACGCCGACAACGGCGAGGGGCACCGTGGCGATGAGGCTCGAACCCTGGGCGCGTTTCTGGCTCAGGCCGTACCAGGTGAGCAGCGGGATCATGATAATCCCCCCGCCCACACCCATCAGGCCGCCTATCAATCCGCCGGCGAGCCCGATCAGCAGGTAAACAATCGGTTTCGGCATGGATGCAAATATATCAGATATGGACAACGCAGGGAAATCGTCGCGCGCGTGGTGATATTATACCGACACGAAAAACTGTGGTATACTCAAAGGCGAAAACTCTATCTCGAAGGTGCAAACATGGAGAATAAGCTGCATTCAAGATTATGCTTCTCCGCATTTTTTCTCCTTATCCTGATGGTGTTCGTCCTTGCGGCAACGGGATGCCAGAGCCTGAAGCGCATCAATGGAACGGTGGCCGGAACGGTATACCAGAACAAGCGCCCCATGGCAAACTTCAAGGTCTCGCTGCGTTCGGTTGAGAGCGGGCAGATTATCGCCACCGAGCCAACAAACCAGCAGGGGCACTACATCATTTCCGACGTGCCTCCCGGAGAATACGAAGTACTCGTGTTGAACTTCTCTGGAGCCCCCCACCCGGGCTACGTGGGGCATATCAAGGTAAGGCCGGGACGTACGGAAAAATGCGACCCCGACCTTGGCGGAGGAGACCTGCCGGAACCAAAATTCTCGAAATAACGCCGCTTGAAATCAGAGCACAAACCGCCGCAAGGCGGTTTTTTCCTATCCTTAATATGTATTTTTTTTCGTAATATCTAATCAAAGTTAATAGGAAAGGGCAGTTGGACCGCATTTTCATTCCAGCTTTCCGGATATTCAAATAGCAAATCAAGTCCCAGCCAAGACTGGGTGGATTTATTCATAATCACAGGAGGTTGCTTATTAATGCAAGCGATAAGAGCTACATTCACTTCCATCCTCGTTGTCCTGCTGATAGCCTTCGCGACCGGCTGCAGCGGCAACGGAAACGGTGGAGCGGTATTACCGGATACGGCAAGTCCGGACACCGCGCAGTCGATGACGGGTGCCGGCCTGTGGGGCTCATGGCAGGTTGCCATCGACCCCTACACTCAGGGCGTGGAGATAACCCAGCTCAGGCAGTGTGATTACATCCTCAATGTTCTCGGTTTCCTCGAACCGCCCGCGCTTACCGGTATGACAATCAATTTCGATACGCTGGCTATCGATTTCGACAACCAGTTGATCAGCGTCGATGTCGTCCTGACACATCCCCTCGTCTCACCTGAGGGAGTATTCCAGGGATTCGACGTGAGGGGAATCGTCTTCGGCCCCGCGGTCACCAACGCCGACGGTTTGACCGTTGTCATGAACCCGGAGGACTTCACCAGTGTTCCGTTCGGCTACCAGGACGGGCTCCTCGGCGCGCCGGATTCTTATGCGAACTACGACGGCCTCTGGGGATACCGCTATTTCGCGGACAACCTCGACATGGATGATGACCTTGCGACATTCTTCTCCGTCCAGGAAAATCTCGATGCTCGAGGCATCTTCAGCGAAGGCACACAGAACGTCAGGCATTACGAGCTCGCCTGGGGGGGCTCCGGATATGACATGCTTATTTTCAACTACGCCGTCTATGCCAACTACAACTGGCCCGTCGGCGACCCGCCTTACGAACTGGAAGATTTTCTTATCACGACGGCCAACTGCCAGGAGGCATTCTGCGCCAGCATTACCGAAACATATAACACCCTGAATTATTATGAGGGCGCGGGAACCGGTATGATCAGCCTCGATGTCGAGGTCTGGGACTGGCAAGGCCAGGGAAGCACCGACGTGACGATTGAATCGCCCGCGGGAGGTCTTGCGGCCGCAGCCTATACATCGACTGACGCCGGGACAACCGATTTCAGCGTTATCTATCATTTCGTGGACCTTGCCCCGGTGCCGCCGATAGATGGCACTCTCGGATTCATGATCAAGGTCACCGATCCGATGACATTCGGTGCGTCGTGGTTCCTCGAGCTGCTGCCGGAATCCAATGCCATGTATAACGAGCAGGTTTATAATTGCTTCGCATACACTGCGACGGTCACCAACTACGCGCAGGCCGAACCGCCGGATCCTGTGGGAGATCTTACGCTCTCAACCGGGCGCACAGGCCAGACACCGACTGTAGAGGTGACCGGCGTGACGATAACATGGACCGACCCGGGCGACCCGGACATCGTGGAGTACGGTATATATGTCGATGAATCACCGTACACCGGCCTCGATGACGACTTCGTCCTGCTCGGGATATCGACAACCACCAGCTACACTCACGACTCATCCAGCCTGGTGCCGCTGGACGGCAACGCGGCATACTCATACACCGTTCGAAGCCGCTCCATAGCCACGGGTGGCGCGGCGGTACCTGACAGTGAAGCCGGGGACAGCCAGTTGGCCTTCATCGAGTTGGAAAACTTCGAGGGCGGCACCGCCGCGGGCGGCGGGACATGGACAAGCCAGTCGGATGACGGCGTCGTCCTGTGGACCGACCTGCCGACCGGCACATACAACATCAACGGCGAGAGCTTCGGGTATGACACCACATGGAACCTCGCCGGCGGCTCCGAAGCTGCAACCGAATGGACCATGCTTACAAGCCCCGAGATTCCCGATGTTACCGACGCCAACCGCGCCATTTTCGAGCTGAACCACGACCAGCGCGGCATTAACTTCTCATCTTTTGCATCACGTGGGTACGGCACATACAGCACGCCGCCTACGAGCGGTACCAATGACCATACCGTTGGCGATTTCGACTGGTGCAATGAAAACATGTATGGTTTCACCTACAACCGCATCCAGGGCTGGGATAGTACCATCCCGAACAGCGGCCCGAGCTGGGCGCTCGTATTCCTCGAACCCGAGGCCTGCATGGAAGCCCTCGGCTACAACCAGTGGGCATACACATGGGACGGCGCTCACAGTACGGGAGTCGGCCCCTTCTTCTCCGGTGGTTCATGGTTCAACGACAGTTGCGCCGACAGCGGTTACGTCGACGGACGCCGCTATGTCGGAATCGGTTTCGGCCGATACTGGGATTGCACAGCGAATACGATGGATGCCATTGTCCACGATGACATCGCCGTAATCGTCGACTAATCACGTTTTCGAATTTAATAACAGAGCCCGGAAAACCCGGGCTCTTTTTTTCGCGTCGACGAGATGATTAGTATCCCTGGGGCCTTGTTTTAACATTGAATTGCAAATCGAGGAATATCTTTTTCGCGTCATCCTGAAGGAACAGGAAATCGCCGGGCGGGGCGGCTAAGCTCAACGAATAAACGCTGTCGCCGGCGAGGGTATAGTAGTTCGCGAGCATCATCCTCTTGCCGAGTGGAAACCGCTCGATCTCCTTCGCATAGAGGTGCAGGTCCAGCTCGGTCATCAATTCCATGTATTCCCCGACGCGTTCGACAATCAATACCTGCTCGATATAAGGGCGCGACGGATTCGGTACACGGTCATACTTCGCGGGCGTGATGCGGGTTCCCTTCAGGTATGACGAATTGTAAATCCGCTGCTGCCCGAGGACCCATATTTCCGACATTTTATCCTGCGCCGTCCTGCTGAGGAGAATGCCGTCAAGACGCGTCAGCCATATGTATGAATCATCCCGCTTCAGCAGGAAAAGCTCCTTGAGGTCGACTGTTTCCTGCCGCTCCCTTTCGAATCCATGCGTATCGGTGAGGAGCACCTCATACTGGTCCACATAAAAACCGCTCGGGGGAGGGAGTGTTTCATCACCGCTTGAGCAGGCGGGCAGGCTCAACACCGCAAGGATTGCAAGAAATATCGCGTATCTTCTCATCCACGGTCCTCCGGCGACGGGGCTGTTTCGGACATGATATGGTAGTACTTTATCAGGTAGCCGTTCACGCGTTTGATATATCCCGCCATCAGTTGCGGGTAGTTCTTGAATTCGCGAACGCCCGTTGTCTCGATATCCGGGATGTGGACTAGCACGGGATCCGCCCGTGAGCCCTCCCCTTCCGCGACGCCCGGCCCGGGCACATTGCCTTCACCGGGCCACCAATCGAGGCTCACTTCATCCGTCGCATCGAGCAGGGCGTAATCATCGGCGGACTCACCGTCGTAAGCCGGTTCATTCAGGCCGCCCGTCGCGATGATAGAAAGGTTGATTATCAGCAGCGCGATGAAGGCGGTTGTCCACATTATGGTATAGGCCCTGTTCACGTTTTTTATGATAACATAAGCACAGGATGGTTCATACAGGACACCGGATTGCGTAAATTCCAGCAGAAAGACCTCGCCGCGCGCTTCCGCTCATTCGTGACCGCGAAGGACCTCATCCTGCCCGGTGACCGGCTTCTCGCGGCGCATTCGGGCGGTACCGACTCGACATTCTTGTTCGAGATGCTGCTCGCATCGCGCTATGAGATCGGCTTCGAATTCATCGCCGGACACGTGAACCACGGCCTGAGAGGCAAGTCCGCCGATGAGGATGAGAAATTCGTCAAAGGCATGTGCGACCGCGAGGGAATCGAATTCCACCGGCGCGAGGTTTCGATAGCCGACATCCGCGAGCGGGACGGGATTTCCATTGAGATGGCGGCCCGGAGGCTGAGGTATGACGCGCTCGAGGACATGGCGTCGAGCGCCGGATGCAACAAGGTGGCATTCGCGCACCAGGCGGATGACAGGGTCGAGACGTTCCTTCTGAGGCTTATGAAGGGGGCAGGTCCGGATGCGCTGTCGTCGATTCCCCTGAGGCGTCCGATGGGAAGCGTCGAGCTCATCCGCCCGCTGTTCGCGTTCCATCGCAATGAAATAATCGAATGGCTCTACGGCAACTCCGTCGAATATCGCACCGATGAGACCAACCTCGACAAGGCCATCGCGCGTAACGCGGTACGCGAGCAACTCATCCCGATGATGAGAGAGCGCTTCAACCCGTCCATAGGCCTTGCCATCATACGCGCGATAGAAGCGCTTGAACGGGACAGCGATTATCTTAACCGGATAGCCTCTGATGAAGCCATGGCGCGGATAAGCGAAACCCCCGGCGGGGTTGAATTCGACATGGACGGCCTCGGCATCGCTGATGCGCCCATTATCATCAGGATGCTCCTCGAGACATTCGACCGGCTCGCGGGCGATGAATACCGCTGCGGCTATGATCAGATCATGGCCTCGGTCGGACTCTGGACCGACGGCAAACGCAGCGACAGGATAGATTTCCCGCAAGGCTGGACCGTGGTCCGCACGCCGACGGGGTTGCTGCTTCGCGCCACACCGGAATTCAAGCCGCCGCCGGAGATAAATCCCGCGGACCTCCCGGTAATCGGCGAAGGGATGTTCCGGCTTCCCGAAATATTCATCATCGTTGCCTCGGTAAAACCGCGCGGCGAGATCGGGAGCGTGAAACTTCCGCCGCCGGATACGGTCTATTTAAATGTGAAGCTCGCGGGGAACATCAAGGCGGATTACAATCGTTCGGGGCGCGACATGAAGCCGCTCGGGATGGACGGGCACACGCGGAAGGTGTCCGATATCCTCATGGAAGCCGGAGTGCCGCTTCACAGGCGGGAGTGGATCCCCGTACTGACAGCGGCGGATGACGAGTCCGATGTGGTCGCGATACCGCATCTCGGGCTGATAGCCGACCGGGCAAGGGTCGGGGATAATGACGAGAGGGTCCTTGTGGTCGAGATCTCGCCCCCGCTCGGGGATGCCATCCCGTAAACCGGACTAATTAAAATAATATTGAACGACATAACCAGAATAGGTGTCTAACTTTAATGACCGGTGCTTATGTGATAGGATAAATGGTTCGATTCGATTACATGCGCATATTTAACGTAATGACCGGCGCTTGATGACGATAATATTTTATAGTACGAGGTGCCTTTAAAGGGTAATAGAATATGGCCACAATGAAACAGGGACGAAACTGGAATGTCCTTACCATAATCGCGATGCTGATCCTCGTGATGGTTGTCATCAGCCTGCTTTCGAACAACAAGAAGGTGGATCAAATCACCTATTCGAGATTCTGGACCGATGCGGAAGCGGCGCAGATAAACAAGGTTGTCATTCACAAGGACGAGGGCATAATAAACGGGGAATACCTGGACGGGACCAAGTTCCGCACGGTGTTCGATCCGAGCGTTGAAGATCTGTCCACCAAGCTCCTTGATATGGGGGTCGCGGTGGTTGATGTGAAGGAAGCTCCGTATTACACGAAAGTACTGGGGCCGGTGCTGATACTGGCGATACCCATCGCGTTGTTCTTCATCATTTACTTCGTCATCATAAGGCAGTCCCAGGCCGCGGGTTCGCAGGCGTTCAATTTCGGCAAATCCAAGGCCCGCATGATAACCGACAACCGCCCGAATACGACGTTCAAGGATGTCGCGGGAGTTGAGGAAGCGGTCGAGGAACTCGAGGAAGTCGTCGAGTTCCTTAAGGAGCGGAAGAAATTCATAGCCCTCGGGGCCAAGATCCCCAAGGGCGTACTGCTTGTAGGTCCGCCGGGATGCGGCAAGACGCTTCTCGCCAAGGCCATAGCCGGCGAAGCGAACGTGCCGTTCTTCCACATGTCCGGTTCTGATTTCGTCGAGATGTTCGTGGGCGTCGGCGCGAGCCGCGTGCGGGATCTGTTCGACCAGGCGAAGCGTAACGCACCGTCGATCGTGTTCGTCGATGAGATAGACGCGGTCGGACGTCAGCGCGGCGCGGGACTCGGCGGGGGTCACGACGAGCGCGAACAGACCCTCAACCAGCTTCTCGTCGAGATGGACGGTTTCGATCCCAACACCGGCGTCATCCTCATCGCCGCCACCAACCGCCCGGATATCCTCGACCCGGCGCTTCTCAGGCCGGGACGGTTCGACCGCAGGATCGTCGTCGACAGGCCCGACGTGAAGGGCCGCGTGGATATTTTGAGAATCCATACGAAAGAAATTCCCCTCGACGAAAATGTCGATCTCGATATAATGGGAAGGCGCACACCGGGCTTCACCGGCAGCGACCTCAAGAACCTCGCCAACGAAGCGGCCATACTTGCCGCCCGCGAGGGGGCCAAGAAAGTCTCGATGAAGCATTTCGAGGAATCGGTCGACAGGGTGCTCGCCGGGCCGCAACGCAAATCGAAGATCATCTCGGCGAAGGAAAAAGAAGTAATCGCGGTCCACGAAGCGGGACATGCGCTCCTTCCGTTTTTCCTGAAGGATTCCGACCCGGTTCACAAGATAAGCATACTTCCACGCGGCATGGCGCTCGGATACACCCTCACGCTTCCCACGGAAGACCGCTACATCGTCACCGCCGGGCAGTTGAACACCAAGCTGATGGAGCTTCTCGGTGGACGCATCGCCGAAGAGATCACATTCGATGAGGTTTCCACCGGCGCGCAGGACGACCTGAGCAAGGCGACCCAGCTCTCGCGCTCGATGGTGATGGAATACGGTATGTCCAAGAAACTCGGCCCGCTTACATTCGGGCACAAACACGGCGCCGTTTTCCTCGGACGCGATCTCGGCGAGGAGAGAAATTACTCCGAGAAAATCGCATCGCAGATAGACGAGGAAGTCCGCAGCCTCGTGGAGAAGGCATACGCAAAGGCGCGGAAAATCCTCGAGGAACACAAGGATAAGCTCGACCTCATCGCGAAGAAGCTGATCGAGAAGGAATACCTCGACGGCGACGAGCTGCGCACGCTCATTAGCGACCAGCCCGGGCTTTTCAACGACGGTTTCACCACGCTTCCTCCCTCGACCCAGGAAGAAACCGAGGGCACGCTCGAGGAAGCCATCAAGGATGAAGCGTCGAAGAAAACCGAGAAAAAGCCGAAGGGGCTGCGTCCCGAACCGGCTTAGGCAATACACCCATCAAAATATTCTACGGTCGCGGTTCTGTTCGGAAAAGGGCTTTCATTCGGTGTCCCCTCCCTTCCGCCTTCGCTCCGCTACGTCGGACAAGTACGGTCGGGGCTCGGGTTTCCGGCAAAACTCCGATTCCGTGTGGCACGGTCAAGCGTCTTCCAACCATCATCGTCCTGCCAACCCGTACGAAGCTTGCCCGTGTCTTTGGCGGCTCCCTTACGGTTGGGGTTCTGTTAAAAGGGGTTCACATCAGCGATATGTGGAATCATGCATTCACTGACACGATGTGTATCCCGCTACGCGCCGCCCATTCGATGCGGGCGTCCATGAATTTGTGAATCGTATCGATGTTCGTTTTCAGGTGAGCCGTCACGGCATTTGTCGTGAATCGCCCTCCGCCGCTCATGGCCATGAACAGCAGCAGTTGGTCGGCGAGATACGGGCATACCACCGCGCCGCTGTTATACCACTCCCAATAGGCATTCAATGCTTCGCGGGCGACGTCCTCGGCGCGCTTGCGCTTCTCCCCTATTGACGAGAATACCATCGCCAAATTACCAATCGATGCGGTGATGACCACCACATTCCCCGGATGATTCGGCGCGGGGACCATCTCGATTTCGACATCGTCGATGGAGCATCCGAGCGATTCGGTGATGACTTCCCTCTCCCTCTCGGCGATATGCAGCGGGAGATTCGAGAGGATTATCTTCGCTCTCACGCTTTTAACATCGCCCCGTTCGACAAAATCCGCGGGCCGCTTGTTGTCATCGAGTACCGGGTCGATCGTCGCTGCAATTTCGCCCCCGCCCGCAGGATAGAAACCATGCTTCACGAGTTCCACCCTCGCCGAGTAGCCCATCGATGCTATCGCCGGGATGAATGCGTCGCGGATGAATTCGAACGGCGGCCCCATCGGGTTATGCGTGCCGCCCCGAATGACGACGGTCGAAAGTTCTTCCGCCTTGAAGAGTATCGGTAGCAGGGTCTGAAGTACGAGCGTGGTCGAACCGGCGGATTGGATATCGAATTCGAAATGCCCGCCCTCTATTCCGCCGGGATGAAATTCAAGTTCGTCCGAACCGAGTTGCGCTCCGCGGCACAGGGCGTTGCATGCCTTCTGCGCGGCGATGATGCTCTGCAGGTGCTGCTTCTGTATGCCCGGATTCTTGCGCCTCGCGCGGATATCGAACACGCGGAACGGCTTGCCCGTAACCGCGCTGAGCGATACGGCGCTACGCAGTATCTGCCCTCCGCCTTCGCCGGATTTGCCGTCTATCTCGATCATAGGTTCAAAGGCCTGGTGCCATGGTTCAACCCTGGTGCCACGGGCACGCGAGTCTTCGAGCTTGCCCGTGTCTTGGCCCCTCCCTAACGGTCGGGGTTCTGTCAATCAGGACGCACACTTAAGTGTGCGGCACCCGGTGGAACTCGTCATGTCCATTCCTGTGTATCCCCACGAATCCCATTTCGTGGGGATACACATGCACATCTTACTATCCACCCGTGAGATATCCGAGGTTCCTCAGTTGCTCCTCTTCCTCGCTGCTGAGATTTTCCCACGGCGATTCGACCAGCCCCGGGTTGATGGCCCATATATACATGCCGGGGTCGGTCGCGCGAAGCATCACAGGTTGACCGAGCGAAAAGCGCGGATCGTTCATGGCAAGCGTGAATGGCACGGCACCCGGAATCTCCTTCTCCGGGCCGATGTGAACCAGATCGAGTTCGCCCGGTGATCCATCGACCGTCACATCGAACGCGACATCCGCCGATGCATCTCCCACGTTAAAAACGAATCCTTTCTCCATGTCCTTCGGTATCCGTATATCGAATGTCAGCGTGTTGCCGTCGAGCTTGAGGACATCTTCATCGCCAAGCCGGTCCTTCACTATTCCCGAGATACCCGCATCGCATGAGATTGTCCCCGCGAACCTCCCCCCGCTCTCTTCGAATTTACGGTTGAAGCGCACATGGAAACCGGCCTGGTGGCGTACGATGAAATTCTGCACGAATTCCCGCCGCTCGCGGCATATCGATTTTCGGTCCTCCGCGAGATCCGTCTTCTCGCGAGGGTCCGCGGTCAGCTCATAGAGCTCTTCGGAACCGTCGTCCGGATGATAGATATATTTATATTCCTCGTCCGTAAGCGCGCACTTCTCGTCACCGTAATATATCTGCTCGCTGTAAACCTTCCGCTCCTTGCCGACCTTGCCGCGCATCACCTGCCTGATATCAAGCGCCTGCACATCATCAGGGACATCCGCGCCGTATCGGGCGAGGATTGTCGCGAATAAATCCATCGGGCTGACCGTTTCATCCACCTTCGCGCCCGCGGTGAATCCCTTTCCCTTGATTATGAGCGGCACATGGAGCAACTCGTTATACATCGAATGCCCATGCTCGAACGACCCGTGGTCGAGAAATTCCTCGCCATGGTCGGCGGCGAAGATGACGGTCGCGCCGTCGAGAAGCCGCACCGCGTTCAGCGACGATAGAAACGCGCCGATGGCATTGTCCATATAAGTTATCTCGCCGTCGTAGAGGTCTATCAAATGCTGGTTCAGCGGCGGTGTGATGATGAGCCGCCCGGCGCGGAAATCGTCCACGCCGTTGAACGAAGCCGCGTATTCCCCCTGGTAATTGGGATTGTACATCCGCGCGAAGTCGCCCGGCGGGGAGTAGGGCAGGTGCGGGTCGATGAGATGAATGAACAGCACGCAGTCGACGTCCTTATTCTCGAAGAACCACTGCTGCGCGTAGTCGAGCGACATCTTGGCTACGTTGTCGAAGTCGCGATGCAGATCGAATCCCTGCATCAGGTTGAACGACGGGCTGAACCAGACATTGTTCGTGATGGCGCAGGTGAGGAATCCCTTCGCGCTGAGGATTTCAGCGAATGTGTCCTGGTCGTTCGGCAGAAGTTTCGACACGGTGGTCGCGCCGGAGACGGACGGATATTTTCCGGTGAGCATGCTTCCGAACGATGTGAATGTCCACGGGCTGGTCGAGATGCAGTTTTCGAAGAGGGTGCCCTCGGACGCGAGCTTGTCGATGTATGTCGATGTCGCGCGGTCATAGCCGTAGCATCCGAGATGGTCTTCGCGCAATGCGTCGGCGGCGATGATGATAAGGCGCGTGCGGCGGCGGTTGTTCATATCTATGATGCGCGGGTTTGCAATGAATACGGTCTGCGACGGCGCGTTATCGGCAAGCCCCTGCACTTCGAAGGTTATCTTCCCCTGCCCGAGACCCGGCGGAAGGTCGGCGCGTATATCGTGCCAGTGTCCCGCCATATCGGCCTTGCGCGGGTCATAGTCGCGTCGCGCGATCTCGATCTGCCGCCCGTTATCGGGCACGAAGTTGACAATCACCTGGATCTGCTGCGCGTGCTGGAATGCGCGCGGCGAAAGCCCGACGGAATAATCGAGACGTCCGACGGCCGGGGCGTCGATGTGGAATCCGATCGCTTCCCCGGGCGGGAACGCCATCCCTATCTGCCGTTCCTTGTCGAGTTCGGCATACTGGACTACGTCATCGAACGACACGCCGGACGCGCCGTCGTAGGAATCGCGCTGATAGCACAGCTTGAAGCAGTTGAACGTAGACGGCGTGGAACGCTCATAGAGCCCGCCCGCGACGACGATGATAATGACGACAACAACCACGGCGCCGAGTATCCACGGGAGGATGCTTCGCTTCGGCTTGTCGCGCTTATTATCGCGCCCACGCGCGGAAGTCCTGTCCTTCGCGCCCGCGGTCTTTTTCGACCCCTTCCTGCTTTTGTCGTGCTTTGCCATGCGCCTTCCGTATCCGTTAATATGTCCATTTTATACCCGGCGCAAGTCCAGGGCAAGGCGAGGAACGCAGGAGATGAACGCAGGCAGGCGAATCGATACGCCGAAGCCTGGCGAAGCGAACGATAGGCAGGATGATATGCCCGAACCATACGAAGAACTCGACAAGATACTGCTGATAGCCGATGCCGACGCGCGCGACGAGGCGCTGTTCGGATTCGTGCAACGCGTCGCCGAGGCAAGCCCCGAGGATGCGGTGAAGGCGGCGCGCGCGATTGCCGAACTGTACAAGCGCGGATGGGCGCTGCTCACGTGCGTACAGGCGCTGGTCAAGGTGGATATGGAAAGGGCGAGGTGCGTGGCCGGGATTATCGAGGATGAATACAACCGCCTCCGCGCGCGGCATACGATCGAATTCACCGAAGCGAGAAAACGCAAGGAAGCGGGGTTTGATGAGAGGTGGAATTGAGGGAAAAGGCCTCTTTAGATAATGCTGGTAGCTCGTTAAACTGAGGATTAAGGGAGTAGCGAATCCATTAACTCCATTCCTGATTAATTATCGTAATTCTACATACTACCATCCGAGAGACACTTGAGAACGCAGGCAGCAGTTGAGTAGCAGCCCGTTACAAAAATGTTCCCCTCTTCATTAACCTCAACACCCTTTCCCTGACCCCGAACATCGTGTGACGAAAGTGTCCAGCAATAACAACCTGAGCCGCTTAATTTAGTGAGAAACGCGCTGGGATGATAAGATGTTATATGTTCATCAATCCCGGGCCCAGGGTCAAAATCGATTGTGCCCGAGAATTCACCAGTGATGATTACATTACCGAGAATATCTGTCGCAACCTGATTGCCCTGATCAAGATAATAAGCAACGGCTTCCCACGAATACGCCCAAGCGAATTCGCCATCCGGGTTGAATTTGCTTAGATATATGTTCTTGTATCCTAATGCCGTATACTCGCACAGCCCGGGTCCGGGGTCGAAGTCTACTTTGTCGCTGAAGCTGCCTGTAACATAGATATTGCCCGAATTATCAACGGCAACCGATGCTTTGTCATCATCCTCAATTCCCCCCCAGGTTCTCACCCACAGAAAGCCGCCATTCGTGCTCAGCTTGGAAATATAAAGATCACTGTTACCGTTTGCGGTATATTCACTTACTCCCGTTTCACTCGGATCGAAATCGGCAGTACCATAAAACCAGCCCGATACAATTATGTTGCCTTCGTAATCCAGAGCGATATCTTGGCATTCTTCACCCATTTGACCGCCCCAAGTATTCGCCCACAAAAACTCGCCGTTTGAGTTCAACACTGAAATGTAGCAGTCACTATAGCACGCTTGGTGAAAGTCACTACCATCCGGAGATGGATCAAAATCGATTGTCTGGCTAAAGGAACCAACAGCATAGATGTTGTTCTCATCATCTATCGCGAGGTCCTGACCATTGGTGCATGCCTCGCCCCCCCAAGCCCTGGCCCATAATAATTGCCCTTGAGGACTGAACTTGCTCAGAAAAGCGCCTGTGTAACCGGTTACAGAAAACTCAACCACGCCCTCGCCTGGATCGAAATCAGCGGTGCCCTGA
>CAZSPL010000092.1:0-4709 GCA_964608735.1 uncultured Planctomycetota bacterium
GTGACTGTCCCTACTTTTTTGAAATTCCCTCGATGGCGGTTTCGACGGCGCGGTGAAGTTTCGCGGCTTCACCCTCGGAAAGCGTCACAATCTTGATTTCGCCGGTTTCCGTCTTCCCGGTGTATATCGCTGCACCCGGCACCGCGGTTCTGAGCAGTTCATTCAGTCTTGGCAACGCCGCGCCCGCATCGTGACCGATTTTTCCGAGCGACTCGGCGGCCGCCTCGATGATCCTCGGCGCGCTGTTGGAGAGGGCGACGATGAGATATGGCACGGCATCGGTGCCTCCCTGCCCGAGAGACAGCGTCGCGATATATCGCAGCGACTCATCGCCATCGTCCAGCACTCCGCCCAGCGCGTCGAGTACGCCGGGATGCGCGGTGAGCCTTCCCAGCGCGCCCGCGGCATCGATACGATGCGGCGAGCTTGTGTCGTTAAGCGTTTCGATGAGGCCGGTGATAACGAGCGGCTGCCTGGCGGCGAGGTCGTCGATTGCATTCGCGGCGGTTTCGCGGACATCCGGCGCGGGATACGCGAAGAATTCGAGCAGTTCGGGGAGCGCTTCAATGCCCTTCGCTTTCAGCTCTTCGATGCGCTCGATGGGATTTGCATCGGCGGGCTTCGCGATATCGAGCGGCGGTTGCGGGGATTGTCGTTCATCCCGGCATCCGGAAATGCAGAGGATGGGGAGGATTATGAGATATATGAAAACCAGGTATCGGCGCACGGTATCACCTTCCATATCAGGCACAAGTATATCATTTAGGGACAGGCCATCGATGACGCCCGCGCTATTTTCCACCGTCGAAATAGTGTATCATTACACGCATGAACCCACCGGAGCGGAAAGGAACGATTCGGATACTCGGCATCGACCCCGGGCTGGCGAAACTCGGCTATGCGGTCGTCGACGACGGCCCCGCGGGCATCATACCCGTCGAGTTCGGGCTCATCCGCACTAAGCCCGGGCCGTCGCTCGCGGTGCGGCTTAACGACATCGCCGAAAAAATAAACGAGATAATCGGGGAATTCAATCCCGACGTGATGGCGGTCGAGACGGTGTTCTTCGCGAAGAACGCCAAGACCGCGATGACGATAGGACGGGTCACCGGCGCGGTGATGGCTATCGCCGGGATGCGTGGGGTCACGGTGGTCGAGTATTCGCCGCTCGATATCAAACGCTCGGTGGTGGGTACCGGGCGCGCAGATAAGAAGCAGATGCAGGAGATGGTGCGCACGCTTTACCGGCTCGCCGAAATCCCGCGTCCGCCGGACGTCGCCGACGCGCTCGCGATATGCCTGACGCATATGTCGTACGGACTGAAGCGCGAACTGGAAGGGATGGCGGTGAAGAAATGATAGACACCATAAGGGGAACAATCACCGACATACGCGAAAGCTGCATCGTGGTTGAAGCGGGCGGCATCGGGTATCGTGTTTTCGTCACGACATCGCTCGCCGCATCGGTCGACAAGGGGCGCGAGATACTTCTGCACACATCGTTTCTCGTACGCGACGAGCGGCAGTATCTCTACGGCTTCCGGAGCAACATCGAGCGGGAATTGTTCGATATCCTGCTGACGGTGTCGGGAATCGGCGCGAAGACGGCGCTCGCGTTGCTCGGGCTGCAGGCGGATGAGCTTATCGCGTCGATAACCGCGGGCGAGGAGCGCATGCTGCGGGGCATACCGGGCATCGGGCCGAAGACGGCGAAGCGGGTGATACTCGAACTTCGCGACAAACTCGGCAAGGAGTTCATCGGCCAATTCGAGGCGATAGCGGCGGCATCGACCGAAATGGACGCCGCGTTCAAGCCGTCGGATATTCCGTTCGACGCGCTCGAAGCGCTGGAAAATCTCGGTTACGACCGTGGCGAAGCATTGAAGCGCGTACGCAGGGCGAAGAAGGAACTCGGCGACGGCGCGAAAGTGGAGGAGATAATCACGCTATCTTTGAAGCAGGATGAGTGATTCACCAGGTAAAAAGGAACATCTTACTATCGAAGATTTGGGCTGGACTAAGGAGTTTGCCGCCAAAATCCGTTCACAGCTTGCGGGATTTGAGGAAGAATGGGATGCACCGGGAATGGAAATATATGATGATTTGTAAGCGCTGATATTAGCTTTAGGATTGTAATTCCCGGCGATTCAATCCCTCGTATGTATCCCCAGCATTCCGAAAATACGCCTGCCGCGCTTGTTCAGGACATCCGCGCGGGGATGGTCGTCGGGTACGAGGCGCGATGTGAAATATTCCTTCGCGATTTCTTCCCCCGATTTATTTCTACCCTTTATCGAGCGCTTCAGTCTCGCAATATAGAAAAGGCTGAATGATGAATGCGCCCACGCGGTGAATGCCCCGAGCACCGATTTGCGCCGCCCGGTGGGAGCGAGCAGGCGCGCCATGGCGATGATGGGCCCGACGAGCGCGAGTCTGGTAAGCGTCCACATGCCGAAAAATGTGAACATGCATGTATGCCGGTTGCGTTCGCGATAGAACGTGAGCATGAACGGGCTGACCGACGCGACGCTGTAGCCGTGATGATGATGCACGGCCGCGTCGTTCGCCTGCACGATTTCCCTTCCGCGCGAACGGAGCGCCATCCCGACGAAAACATCCTCGTAATACAGGAACATCTCGCGGGGGGGAAGGCACGCCGCGAGTTCATCTTTGATTATCAGGAAGCACGCGCCGGAGGGATAGACCGCTTTCGTACGGTCGGTGAATACGCCGCCCACGAGGAAGTAGAGCGGGTTCAGCGACGCGTTGGTGGTGCGTTCGAGTTCGGTTTCATCCGGATTGACGATGCGCGCGCTTACCGCCGACGCCCCGGAGGACAGGTGAGTTTTCACCATTTTCGAAACGCAGTCCGGCTCGAACACGAGGTCGTTGTTGCATATTATGAGAAGGCCTGACTCGCATTTTTCAGCGGCGACATGCATGGCGCCGGCGTAGCCGACGTTCTCCTCGAGTTCGATGATATCGACGCCGGGATGCTTTTCGCGCAGGAGGGGGATGGCATCGTCGCGGGAGTTATTCTCGATGACGCGTACGCGCAGGGACGGGTAATCCGACGCAAGCAGCGATTCGACGCAAGAGACGAGCTTCTCACCACCGGCGTAGTTGACGATGAAGGCTTCGACGGGCGGAGCGACTTGAATATGTCCGGCCGGTTCAACGGGCATGGGGGAATTATACCAATAATAAGTCTGGACAGTCCCGACTTTTCGGCCCGTAGAAGCCGCGCCGGATGCGGATTGTGAAATAAATAACGGAAAAGTCGGGACAGTCCCGACTTTTTACACTACAATGAGTACCCGTTGTGACAGTTGAAGCGCCATACCCGAATTCGTCGAAGCCATACGTCCGCTGGTGGTGGTTTTCCGGCGAGATAAAGGATGAAGATATCCGCTCGCAGCTACACTGGATACTCGACAACGGCTTCGGCGGAGTCGAAATCGCGTGGGTGTACCCGCTTCCCAATGCGAAGGCGGGAGTAAGTTTCCTCAGCAGGGGATGGGCGCGGCTTGTCGAGTACACCAAGACCTACGCCGCGGGCATCGGCCTCGGATGCGATTTCACCATCGGCTCGCTCTGGCCCCTCGGCGGGTCGATAGTTTCGCGAAAAGATTCGGCGCTCACATTCGACGGCCCCTCCCCCCAGCGGCTGAGCTGGTCGTGGGAAGACGCGCATTTCACTGAGCCGCTGTACATCCTCAACCACATCGACCCCGACGCCGTCGAGCGCTACTTCAACACATTCGTCGGCACCCTCACCGGGGCCCTTACAGGCGGGCAGTCCGCGCTGTTCCTCGATTCGTGGGAAGTCGATACCGAGGGGATGTGGACAGACAGGTTCGGGGAAACATTCCACAAAAAGTTCGGGTATACAATCGAGGCGGCATGGAGCAGGCTGGATCAATATCCCCATGTGCGCTACGACTATCGCAAGCTGCTCGGCGGTTATGTGCTCAATTATTTCTACAAGTTGTTCGTCGATAAATGCCGCCATGTGGGCGCGGTGTCGCGGGCGCAATGCCACGGCGCGCCGACCGATATCCTCGCGGCGTACAGCCTCGTCGATGTCCCCGAGACCGAGGCGATGCTTTTCGAGCCGCCGTTCGCGAGGATCGCCGCATCCGCCGCCGCGCTTACCGGGAAGAATATCGTATCAGCGGAGGCATTCACCTGCGTCTACGGATGGGTGGCTCGTCCGAACCCGGGGCCGTTCCTCAAGCAGGAACGGTTATCCGATTTGAAAATGATAGCCGACGCCCTTTTCGCCAACGGCGTGAACCATATAATCTGGCACGGGATGCCCTACAATCCCCCCGGCGGAGGCAACCGGTTCTATGCCACGACCCATGTGGGCCCGGACAGCCCGTTCGCCGCGCAGATCCCGACATTTAATAAATATATGGAGATTGTCTGCGACGCGATGCGGCACGGCAAGACATATTGCGATGTCGCGGTCTACTTTCCCATCGAAGACGGGCGTATGCTGAATAAACTCACCGATCCGCCCGAAAAAGAAAAGCCCGCTGCCGCGGATGATTCCGGCGTCACCGATAACCCCGGTGCCGCGAACGGTGAGCCGGATATTCCCGAACAATCCCCGGGCCCTACAAATGAGCCCGATGCAACGGATGAACCCGGTGCCACTTCCGATACTACTCCCACTCCCAGTGCCACGCATGAGCCTGGTGCCA
>CAZSPL010000092.1:4809-14058 GCA_964608735.1 uncultured Planctomycetota bacterium
TGAGCCTGGTGCCACTGATAGTTCTGGTGCCACGGGCACGCGAGTCCGCGAGCTTGCCCGTGTCCCCCCCACTCCCGAAACCACTCCTGGTGCCACGGATGAGCGAGTCCGCGAGTTCACCCGTGTCCCCAAAATCCTCCCGCCAAACGCTGAATACCACTGGGAAATGCGCTACGTCCGCATCCCCGCCGAATTAAAGGGCCGCAATCCAATCTGGATCTCCACCCCGCATCTCGCGAAGGCGAATGTAACCGACTCCCACATGCAGATCGACGACATCTCATTCTCGGCGCTGTATATCGATGTCAAGTGGCTCGATGTCTCCGGGATGCGAGAAATCATGCGGCTCGCGAAGAAGGGGCTGCCGATATGCCTCAAGCGGCGTCCGAATCAGCCCGGCGAGAAAAAAGCACCGGGGTATGATGAAGTGGTGGATGAGTTACTCGGGATGGCGAATGTCTCTGCCGAATTTAGCGACATCGCGCCCGGCCCGCCGCTTATCGAGGGGGAGGACATCCCCGATTTCTGGTGCCGGATGGACGCCGATACGTGCTACATCTTCTTCGCGCACCCGGATACCGGCAAGCTCCACTATCCCCTGCCCCACGACATCGCGTATACGTCGGAAACCGTCAACGTGCCCGTTACGATAAATGTATTTGAAAAGCAACTTGCGGTAACACTCGAATTCAAGCCGATGCAATCGGTGTTGCTCAAAATCACCCCCGACGGCAATGTGGAAATCATCGACGCCGCACCGCATAACCACAAAAGCTGATTTTTACCAGCCCTGATTCTACCACCATTTGTAAATGCGGAGGCCGTTCCTGTAGACCTCGCAGGTGGAGACGAACATGTATCCCGAGCGGCAGGCGATGTAATAAGCGCTCTCATCGTCGCTGACGGGCATGTTGTAAACCGGTTCGATGGTGCCGGGGGGGGATACATCGAAGATGCCCACACCTTCGTCAGCGGCGGCGGTGAACAAAAAACCACCCATCAGGTGCATCGAGCCCTTGGAGAAGTCGTTCACGGATGTCGCGCTGACGAACATATCAGTCGGGTCGGTGGCATCGATGATGAGAATCCCATTCACGTACAGGAAACCATTCCGCGCAAGCATATGGTCGAAAGGGTGCGTCGGGCCCCAGAATGAAATGCTCCCCTTGAACTCCGGGTTCCCGGGATTGCTCACGTCATAAGCCATGATTTTACTTTGACCGTAGAGATAGACCATGCCGTTGGCGGCAACTATATCCCCCTTTATGCCTTGAACTCCATAATGTACGGTTGTGACAATGTGGGCTTCTTCGGGCGGGTCGATATCAACTATAATCCAGTCGTTATATCCAGCTATATACGCATATCCATCCCCTACCGCAACCCCCTGCGGCTGCATGATATCTATATCCTTAAAAATATACGCGACCTCAACCCCCTCCGTCGGGCTCACCGATATAATGTACAGCCATTCATAATCGCTTGTGTCGGTCATTACGCAGGCTGTATTGTCATCCGCGTCGATATCATCCACCCATCCTTCGAGCGGGATGGTCTTGAGAATTCTGCTCCTCTCCTCGACGAATGCATCGAGCACCTGCAGGCCGTAGTAACCATAGCCGTCGGTGTATTCATCGATGACCAGTGTATAGTGGTCGGCCATCGTGATTTTTTCCGCCCTGAAGAACGCGGTATCCCTGCTAACTTCGATGGGGTGAACCGGGTCGGACATGTCATAGACGGCGATTGCCGTCGGCATATTTTCCCCGATATAGATGACGCCATTCCCCGCCGCAATGTACCGGGCTCGCCCGAAGGTATCGATGTTTCCAACGAGCTGGGGATCCTCCGGCGCCTGGATGTCGATGATACGCACGCCGTCATCCCTCGCGGCGATATATGCGTAATCCCCGTATAACTCCATGCTATCAGCGTAATTCTCAAGCACCATCTCGGCGACGACATGCGGGTTCCCCGGGCTGGCGATGTCAATGGAAATAAACGACCTGCCCGGATCATATGGATAGCCCACGAGGCCGAACAGGTGGTCGCCTTTACCGATGAAGCAGGCATTGAGCGCATCGTAGGCGAAGTTGCCCTGGTATGCGAACAGCGGGTCAACGGGGTCGGCGAGGCTGTAAATCGTCAGGTAGTTCGATTCGAATACATAGAGGTATCCTTCATATATCGTGATTGCATCAATGTAGTACAAGCTTGGTATTTCCGCGACAATCGTGGGCAGGGGGCTGGATGTGAGGTCTAAAACCACTATTCGGTGGCTGCCTTCCGTGTCTATGACATACATATAATCGCCGTATATGGGCATCTCACCATCCGGATTGATACCCCCGATATTGCCGATAAACTCGGGCTCGGTGATGTTCCCTATATCGACGACCCTTACTCCCGGCTCCTCCGAACCCCTCTCGGCAATATATGCACGGTTTCCATTGACCGAGACAGCCCCAAGGCGCCAGTTGTCGAAATTGGTCGGATATTCGGGCTCGACCACAGCGAAGCTTTTCCAGAAGGGGTCGTCGGGTATGCCGGCGTCGAAGAAATCGACCGCGTATTTATAGCGCGTGCTTATCAAGCGGCCTTCATCATATACAAGCCCGTGATAACCGAAACTCAGCCAGTACGGGCTGACATCCTCGGGCGGTGGAAGCGGGTTGAGGAATACGTCGGCGTAAGTATATGTAGCGTATGGCGAGTTCGAGACGGCCGTGATGAGCAGCCTGTGCGCCCCGGGAGTGGCCCCGCCCGATGCGCCCTGGGCGAAGAATTCAGCCGACCATAGCTCCTCGTCGACTTCCGCGAACTCCACGATGCCGCCGCCGATATCGGTTGCATCCATGGTTATCGAGGCGATATCGTGCTGCCAGTCCCATACGTGGACTTCGAGGCTTATATTGGAGCCGCCGTAGTGTATCCCCGGGATGGTTTGATAACACCGCAACGACTGGACATCCTGGCAATGCCCCGGCCAGCTCGCATCGACGATGTAGTTGATGCCGTTGAAGTTCGGGTTTTCGGGATAGAATATGGTTATATGTTCTACGCAATCCTTTCCCGGCGGAAGCGTTCCGGTATCCGAATCCCATAAGAACAGCCTGTAAGGGTTGATCGTCACCGCGCCGCCGTCATCGTAGATGGACGTGTATCCGTCCGGATATTGCATCAACCATCCCGGCTGGTTATGCGAGAATATCCCGCGCACGTCGTAGCCCGTTAGGGTGAACGGATTCTTCAAACGGACATACGCGCTGATGCGCCGTGCATTCTGGTCGACATCGTCGATATCGATGGCAAAACAATCATTGCAATTCGGCGGGAAAAGGAATGGGGTTACGTTGTAGTGCTGCATGGCTTCGCGGTTGGGGATTGCGCTGACGGATTGCGCGGCGGGGTCGAATTGGAGGGAGAAGATGCCGAGGATGTGATGTTCCCCCGCATCATTCAGCTCCTTGAATTGAGGTGGTTCGACGGCCGGAGAATTATAGTCCGCCGGGGGCTGTGACGGCATGGCGTCGCCGGAACAGCCAAAAAGGATGGGCAAGCATACCACAAGGGCTGCAAGCAGGATGAACCTTAAGGTGAGCATTTTTGCCTCCCCCCCTTAATCCCCCCCGCTTCGCGGGGGGGAGATTAAGACCAGGTAGTTAGACAGACTAAAATATTAGACAATCATAATTATACTACAAACTATGAAAAGGGCGTCAAGTTATTAAAGGCACGTCATACGTATAAAGATACGTCAAGCCTTTACCACCATTTATAAATGCGCAACTCGTAATCCTGCCACGTTCCGCCGGACGCGAAATAGATGTAGCCCTCATCGCAGGAGATATAGTTCGCCGAGAAGAACGGCAGGGTCAGCAAGTTGGAATAAGCTTCTACTGTGCCTGGCGGATATATGTCGAACACCCCGATACCGTCCTCCTCGCCAGCGGTATACAGGTATCCCCCCATTATGCGCAGGCGTCCGGCGCAGAACGGCACCTCGATAACATCGGTGACGTTGATATCCGCGGGATCCGTCGCGTCGATGACATGCAGTGAGTCGGGAGTCTTCTGCGATAGATATACATAATTATCAAGCGCGGTAAACCCGTTTATATCCCAGCCGGCCAGGTCGAACTGCCCGAGTTGGGCGGGGTTCGCCGGGTCCGATATATCGCACGCGATCAGGGATTCTTCGCCGATGATGTACAGCCTCTGCCCGGTTGCGGTCACGCCGGTGATGTCTGACGGCTGCGCCCACGACGCCACGATGTGCGCGTCGGCGGGCGGGTCGATGTCGACGATAAGCCAGCCGTGTTCGCCGCCGAGATACGCATAACCACCGGCGGCATCGAGGGTGCGCGGCATCCACTCATCCACCCCCTCCACATTCACCGCGATTTCAACTTCGTCCGGATTGGACAAGTCGAGAGTATAGAACTTGGTAACCTCCCAATCCGCGCCCCATCTCAGCACGCAGCCGACATCGCCGTCGATGGCCATTTCCATCCAGGCTCCCTCATTGCCGCCGGTAATTTTGAGAACCTGGATTATCTTGGCGCTCTCGGGAACCGTTGTATCGAGCATTTTCACGTATGTAGCGTCATCATGCACATAAGTGCGGTCGTTCGCGGTGGCCAGGAAGCGCGGTCGTGCCATTTTGTCGATATGCTTCGTGAGGGATGGATGTGTCGGGTTGGCGAGTTTCCATGCCGCCAGTCCCGATGGCTCTGTTTGAGCGCCGTACACATAGCCATCCCCGGCGACGAGGAAATCCGGATGCTTCGCGGAGGAAATATGCCCCGCCTGCTGCATGGCTTCCGGCTTGTGGATATCGACTATCTCCGGCTCATTTTGCCTGGTTATATAAGCATAATCGCCGGTTATACAGAAGGATTCCGTTCCGAAATTATGTATATACGAACCGACAAGTACCGGGTTCGCGGGATCGGCGACGCTTATCGCGTGGAACTCGTCATAACCCGTGCCGACATCCTTGAAGCAATACAGGTAATCGCCATGGCCGGCCAGGCCCTCGTAGCCGAGAGTGGGGTAATTCGATTGCATGTTGACGATCTGCAGGCAGTCATCATCGTCGAGTACCGCGGTATACAGCTTCTCCTTCTTGACCGAAAAATACAGATAATTATTCCACCATGCCATCGATGTTATCTGCTGACCGACATCGAATTCGCTCAGCAGTACGGGCAGCGAAGCCGGTGTGGTGTCGTAGACGAATATCGTACCACCATACATATTGTGAACAAATACGCGTTCCTTTCCCACGGCGATTCCATGCACATTATGAGGCCCGATGGTGCCGAGCAGTTGGGGATTATATATGTCGCTTATATCGACGACATGCAGGCCGAAGTCCATATCCGCGACATAAACGCGGTCGCCGTCGATGGCGATATCCTGCAGCAGCCCGACATCGCCGTATTCAAGTTGTAAAAAACTCGCCCATACCGGGTCGCCGCCGTCGGTGACGTCAAAAATATCCATGGCGTACCGATTCCGCATCGCGACGAGCCGGTTGCTGTTGTTTGCGAGCTTCTTCGTGCCGAAGTTCAAATATTCGGGTGTGATATCGACCGGCGGCGGAAGCGGGTTGAGGAAGACGTCGAGATATGTATACGTGGCGACATTTGTATTCCCCGAACGCGCTGTTATCAGCAGCCGATGCCATCCGGGCGACGCGCCTCCGGATGTGCCGTCGGCATGGAAATTGACATCCCAATGCTGCTGGTCTATCTCGACGAATGATTCGATCCCCCCGGCGATCTCGGTGGCGTCGATCTTGACCGATGCGACATTGTGCTGCCAGTCCCACAGTTCGACTTCGGCACCCACATTTCCACCGTCGTAATCGAGGGTGGGCGGGTCGGACTCAACGGTGATGCTCCTGACATCCTCGCAATGCGTCGGCCAGCTTCCCTCGACGGCGTATTTGATGTTGTCGAAATCGGGCCCGGGGGGATAGACCAGGCCGTAGTGGCGCGAGTCGATGCTCATCGGCGGCATGTCATAGCCGAATATGCTCTTGTAAAAAATGTGGAACGGGTTGATTGTTATCGGCCCGCCGTCGTCGAAGAGCGATGTATATCCGCTGGCGCCGTCGAGGAGCCATCCCGGCTGTTCGTGCATGAAGATGCCTCTCACATCGTAGCCGGTGTAGTTGAATGGATTCTTAATGGTGATTTTCGTGTGTATCTCGTTCTTTTCCGGGATGATCTCAATTAGTTCGATGATGAAGCAATCGTTGCACTCCGGGGGAAGCAGCCACTTGGTGACGTTGTAGTGGTGCAATGCATCGCGGTCGGGAAGGACCGCGAATTCGCCCGACGCGGCATCGAATGAGATCGAGAACAGCCCGAGAAGATTGTGCCCGGGCGATGTCGTGACAACCCGCAATTCATCGGCGACTCCCGCCGATATCGAATCATCCCCCGGGGGCATCAGCGGGGAGTGTCCCGACGAGCATCCCGCCACGCAAGATAAGAACATCCCCATACATACCAGCGCCATTACCAGCATCAACCTGGACATAGTAAACCTCCATGAAAGAAATGGTTCAGACTCCGGGCGTCACCGCCCGTGGATTAAAGCGGGAGCCTACCACCATTTATATATACGCAGGCCGTCCACATAGGCACCCCCGGTGGTGACGAACATATATCCGCCCCGGCATTCGACATCGAGAGCGCCGCCGTATATGGCGGGGAGTTCGACATTGAACACCGGCTCGATAGTCCCGGGGGGGAATATGTCGGCTATCCACACACCCTGTTCGTTCGCGGCGGCGAAAAGGAACCCGCCCATGGCGAACAATTCAAGCGGCTCAAATGGAATATATTCGCTTGCGACGACTTCCGGATTCGCCGGATTGGAAATCCTGACGGCTACTATTGAATTGTCGCAGCCCGCATACGCGTAGGCGCCGTTCAGTGCGAAGCTTTTTACGTCGCCGAAATAAGGCAGTTCGCCCAACAGCTCGGGTGACAATGGATCCTCAACATCGTATATGCCCAGGCCGCCATATGAGTAAACATACAACTTGTCATCCTTGAGCGCCCATGGATCGGGCAGAAACTCAACCGGCAATTGCGAGGCCACATGCGCGTCCCCGGGTGGATCGATATCCACGATTATCACCTCATGCAGATCGCCGACAAAAGCAAAGCCCTTTCCCGCGACCACTCTCATGGGACCGACGTGTTGAAACCCCGGGATTATCGCCGCGACCTCCGGGGATTCCAGATCCTCGATGGAAACAATCACCAGTCTAACCCCTATAAAGAACCCGCTCTTTATTACGCAGAGCGTATCGCCGTCCACCGCCATGTTTTGTATGGATGCCTCGCTGCCGCTGATGATCCGGGCGGAGCCGACGATGTGCGTTCTTTCCGGCGGGTCGATATCGAGAACCTTGACAGACGTGAGCCTGTCGGTAACGTACGCATAATCGCCGTCGACGATTATCTCATCGGGCTTCTCGACGCTGTCCACCTTTCGTAGAAAGGTCGGATTGAAGGGCGGCTCTGAATTATAGACGCATAAACCGCCGGGGTTTCGTTCGGTCGTGTAAATGTACTTGCCGTAACCGGCGATGTCATAGGGGCTTGCCCCGGTTTCCATTTCGCCGACCACATGCATATCCGCGGGCGGATCGATGTCGACGAGACAGATGCCGCTTCCGTCAACGCCGCGAAATGTAATGTATGCATAGCCGCCCTTCAAGTAAAAGCGATGCCCGGTACCCGGCGGTATAGAGGCAGTGGTAATTGCAGCCATGGCGGCGGGATCGGAAACATCGACGGCGGTGATGCTCGAATCCTCAAATGAGGATGTCAGGTAATACAGGATGCCGCCTGAAACAGCCAATCCCGGCCTGCCGGCTTCTTCCGGCGATATTTCCAATTCGTCGAGCAATTGGGGGTTCAACGGGTCGGCGAGGTTATAAGAGAGAAGCGTGCCGTCCGCTATACAAAACAAGAAGCCGTCGGACACGGCGATGCGAGCGGGCCAGGGCGGCATGTCGAACTGACCCGCGACTTCGGGCAGCGGTGATGTATCCAGGTCCATTATCGTGATATTCCCGGGATTGGTGGAATTTTCATCGGTTGTTAAAACATACAGGTAATTTCCCATGTATGCCATGTCTACCGGGTACTCGGTTTCAACCGTTCCGATGAGCTTGGGCGCATAAATGTAATCCATATCAACGACATGGATGCCGGCGGCGGGCTCTCCCACGAAGAGCCGGTTCCCGATCATTTTGATAACGCTCATGTAGTTTTGTGTTTCGGAGCCGTCCTGGATATGCAGGTATGCCGCCCATCTCGGCAACTCCGGGTTGGTCGTGTCGAAGATATCGATCCCGTGATACGACCGCGACGTGACGAGTCGATTATCATCGCATGTCAGGAGTGAGCGGGTGCCGAAGTTCATGCCTGCGGGCGAGACGTCGCCGGGGGGAGGCAACGGGTTGATGAAAAATTCGATGTATGTGTATGTCGGAATCGGCGAATTGGACATCGCGGTTACAAGAAGCCTGTATAGCCCCGGCGATACACCGCCCGACGCCCCGGGCGTATGAAAATCAGCGTGCCATTCAGCCGGATTCGCATCATCGATTACAAACTCGATTGCGCCCGCCGCGATGGCGCTTGCATCCAGGGTAATCGAATCGACGTCGCCCTGCCAATCCTCTGCCTTGATGTCAAGATGAATGTCCGCCCCGCCATGGTCGACCGGGAAGACATCGTGGTCGTTGGTAAGCCTGAAAACGTCCTCGCAATAATCCGGCCAACTTCCTTCGACAACGAGATTAACATTGTTGAAATCGGGATCTTCGGGAAAAATAATGTCGCATGAAAAACCGGTGGATTGTCCCGGTCCAATTTCGTCATTCGCGACAAACGGGTTGATGGTCACGGCGCCTCCGTCGTCGAATAGCGATGTATACCCGGCGTTGTGTTCTAAATCCCATCCCGCCTGGTTGTGCATCAGGATGACGCGAATACCGCGGCCCGTGACATCAAATGGATTCTTTAGCGAGATCGAAACGTACATCTTGTGCATTTCCGGCCATATATCGATTATTTTTATTACCAGACAATCCCCGCAATACGGAGGAAGCAGGAACGGGGTGACATTGTAATGCGCCATCAGTTCGCGGTTGGGGATGAGGGCGACCGATTCATTCGCGATGTCGAACGACAACGAATACGCCCCGAGCATATG
>CAZSPL010000093.1:0-13769 GCA_964608735.1 uncultured Planctomycetota bacterium
AGACCGGCGATGGGTGGGCGAAGTATTGTTTGAAAGCGCACGCGGGCGCGCCGCAGCAGAGCGGCGAGCTTCAGGTGTTGATGCGCGCGGCGGTGGGGCCGTGGACAGGGTACGACGGCAGGCTCGAAAATACCCCTCTGTCGGCGTTTTATGTTCAACGCACCGCGGCCACTACCGTCGCGCAGGGGGGGGAGCCGGGTACGGTGAAGGGATTCAGGTTCGGGGAGATCGAGGAGTACCAGTATTTACGCCACTCAGAGGGAACCTATGATGCGGCTGATACGTGGAACAACCACATCGGTGTGCCGGTCAACGTCTATTATTACAACAACGATTGCTCGATACTCGAAAGCACTAACGGAGGAAATACATTCACTGCCTATAAAGCGAAGAGCGGCGAGCTTAAATATGCCTGGCTGAAATACAGCCCGGCAGGTGATGTAATTATTATAAGGGGGGGCGATGAATTCTATTTCAGGGCCGCGGGGTCGGACACATTTGAGACCCGGGAAGTGCCTGTAATTCAAGGTTTATGGGGTGAAATATCTGTAGAAATGGATAAGGCCTCCGGGAGGCTCTTTATTTTTTTCCTTGATGTGCAGGGAAGCGACAAGATTATTCAAACTTACACTGATGACTACATCAATTTCTCCGAACCTGTTGTTATAGCGACTCCAACTGAAGGATATTTCTTCGGTCACAGCGCAGCCACCAACCACAACACATTCCTCACACCTGACGGTGACTTAGCATTGATAAGTATTGAGCGCGAAGACGGCACTTATAAAGGAAAAATATGCATGCGCACCGGCACGCCATACGCCCTCGGGGAGCCTCTTCAACTCGACCAGAGCCTCCCCTGGGCAGACCCGCCGTATGACAGGTCATTCGCTGAGGTCGTGATCGACTCCACCGGCATGATCCATGCCGCCTGGCTCGCACCGAAAGTCGGCATAGATGCAATGAATATATCTAACCGTACAGACCTTTACTACTGTAGCAGCAGTGACGGTTTGATTTATTCAGAGCCAAAGAAGCTGTCTTATGATGGGGCTAATAATTGGGCGGCTGGTTTCATAATGAATATTAATGGTGCTGGATGCCCAGTCATTATATTTCCAGTGCTCGGAAATGATCCTATAATTAACCATAAGACCGAAAGGTGCCATCCAAGGCTCATTACAGTTACACCCGGCGGAGAACATGTTTCAGCACCTGTTGCCTGTGCAATTCAAACCGGATGCTCATATTACTACGGGGGCGGTGACCTTTCCATCGCGCCTTTATCAGAAACTGAGAGTGAGATATTTTGTAGTTTCGGTGCTGGGCCGCCATCTCCTATTTATAAAACGTTTAAAGTTATGTGGAATTATTATTAAACGCGTTGTTTATATTCAAGACTATCATTTAATTGTCACTCGTATCTAATCAAGCCGCTCATCCGGACAGTTTTTATCTTTCCTCCACTTGTCAGACGGATTAGGTCAGTGTATTCGATTGGCTGATCCTCAGAATAGTCAAGCCGCATATATACTATTATTGCCTCACCTTCATCATCCTGTGTTGTAAAACCGACCCCGGCAAATGCAGAAGTCTCTTTGCCAAAATGGGGACAGGCTCCGAATCAGGCCAATCCGCGGACTGCTACAGAATGAGCATCGCGTCGCCGAAGGAATAGAAGCGGTACCCCTCCATGATTGCTTCCGCGTAAGCCCTGAACAGCTCACCCTTCCCCATGAATGCGGCGACGAGCATCAGCAGGCTCGTGCCGGGAAGATGGAAATTGGTTATCATCCTGTCGACCACTTTGAATTCGAATCCCGGCTGGATGAATAAATCGACGGTGCCGGACATGGGTTTCAATCCGGAGTAGCGCGCGAATGATGCTTCGAGGGCGCGTACCGATGTAGTGCCGCAGGCGTATATCAATCCGCCGGAGGAGCGCGCGTCGTTGATAATCCGCGCGCATCCGGGTGTTATTTCGACTTCCTCCGGATGCAGCGCGCCCGCTTCGATTTCGGCATCGGTGACCTTGCTGAATGTCCCCCACCCGACTTTGAGGTCGAGTTTGGCGATATGCACACCTTTGCCTTCGAGCTCGCGGAGCAATCCGGGAGTGAAATGAAGCCCCGCCGTCGGCGCGGCGACGCTTCCCGGCTGATGCGCATAAACCGTCTGGTACCGCTCGGGGTCGTCGATGGAGCCTTTAACATACGGCGGAAGCGGCACTTCGCCCGCATTTTCAATCGCATCGAACAGGTCGCTCCCATCGGGCGGGGTGAATTCGAAGACATCATCCCCCAGTTTCTCGGCCCGCTCGACGAGCCGCCCGCGAAGTCCGCCGGGAAATTGCATCTCGATCGCAATGCGGATTTTCCGCTTGGGCTTGAGGAGCACTTCGAAGCGGTTCCCCCCCATGTGCCGCAGGATGAAGACTTCGATTCGTCCGCCGGTTTCGGTTTTGATCCCATGGAGCCGCGCTGAAATAACGCGCGATGAATTCAGCACGAGGCAATCCCCGGGCCGGAGGAAGCCGGTGATGTCGCTGAAATGACGGTGGTTAATCGATTTGTCGGCGCGGTTATAAACGAGAAACCGCGACGCCGCCCTGTCAGCGATAGGTTGCTGAGCTATCATTTCATCGGGAAGTTCATAATGCCATTCCGACATGTCCATTGAACGGACATGTTACGGCATTTGAATTCCGTATGCACATCGCATCTATGCGCGTAAGGCGATTACCAGAGGCGTATCACCCTCAGACCGGATTCAGCCGCGGCGATGAAGGCGTATGGCTCATCGATAACAATCCCGTAGCAGGATGACGGGATCTCGGACAACGACCCGATGACCGATGCCGAGGTGATAGGATTGATATCGACGATCTGCAAGCCGCTGTTGGAAGTGCCGATGTAGGCATAATCGCCGGAAACCTTGACCGATATCGGCACACCCGGTACGGTGACGGCTTTTACGATCGCTGCCGAGCCGACCGGCTCGACATGGACAATCTGCAAGCCGCCGGCGCAGACATAGGCGTAGCCATCCCGCACATCAAGCTTATATGCCTGCCCCGGCATGGCAACGGTGTCGACGATGGAGGCGGAGGCGGGCGGATCGACATTGATTGTGTGCATTCCGCCGTTGGAATCGGCGACATAGACATAGCCCGAATCGTAAACCACATCCCTCGCGTAATCGGGCGTATCGACGGTCTTGACCCACGATGCCGATTCCGGCGGGTTGATGTCGATGATGTGTATCCCCGCATCCCAAGCCGCGACGTAGGCGTAATCCCCGGCGACATCGATCCCGTCGAACAACCCGGGCTCATCGAGGGTGTGCACTACATCCGCGGAACCTATGGGATCGACATCAACGACGTCCATGCCCTCGGACCAGTTGGTAACGTAGCTGTATCCCGTGAATGCCTCCACCCCGCGCGCGTCATGTGTATCGATGATTTTCAGCAGGCCGACATCGTAGGGATCGGCGGCATTCAGAAGCATGATTCCGCCCGCGCGGTTGGCGATGTAGAGCATATCGCCGTCCTTCGCGATATCCCATGCATCACCGGGGGTTCCATTGTATCCATATGGTGTCGGGGCGGCGGGAGCAGAGATGTCGTAAACCACCAGCCCGCTGGTATAATCCACCACATATAGATAGTTGCCTGATATATCCATCCCCCCCGGATAGCCGAACATGGTAATACTTGTGACGAACGCCGCCGAGCCGGGTGGGTCGATGTTGACTACCGCTATGCCATCTTCATCATTCGATACATAAGCATAGCCGCCCGATGACTTGACCTTGGTAGCGTAGTTAAGCGTCACGGTGGTGATTATCGATGCCGATTCCGGGGCGGCGATATCCACCAGGACGAGGCCTGAGTTGATATCGCATCCCAAGGCGAGGCCCCCTTCGGCCTCGACATCGTAAAAATATCCCCCCGCGCCGACGGTCTGCACTACCGCCGCGGAACTTACGGGATTGATGCTGATAATCTTTATCCCGGCGTCGGCGGCCGCGACGTAGGCATATTCCCCATTGACATCCACCCCCACGGCGTCTGAGGCGGTATCGACCGCTTTGACGACAGCCGCCTCTTCCGGGGGCTCGATGTCTACTATCTGCAGATAGCCGGTTTCATCGGCGACGTATGCATAGCCTTCAACTATTACCACGTCGACGGCGGCGGTGATGCTTACGGTCGTAATTAATGCGGGTGAAGCCGGTTCGCTGATGTCATATATCATCAGGCCGCTTGCCTGCGCCGCGACGCAAAGGATGTTGAACGAGATATCGAGCGCATAGCAGAAACCGTCATCATATACGGTGTTGACCCATGTCGGCGATTGCGGGGAGGAGACATCGAATACGCTCAGCCCGTTCATCCCGGAAGCGACATAGGCGTAATTCCCGGAAACCCTTACATCGAAGGGCGAGAAATTGAGCCACGGGGGCGTGATATCGTATGGACCATCCGGCACCGGGACCTTCACCTCGAAAAGGTTCTCGCCGGTTCCCACGAGCCCGGCGCCGTTGGTGACCTCGACGTCATACAATCCGAGCGCCGCACTCGATGGGATGCTTATCTCACACATGATGGAGAACTCGTCCATTATGTTCACATCGGTCGCGTTGATATCCGGCTCGCCGTCCATCTTCAGGGCTACATCGCACGTCGGGCCGACGAGTCCGGTTCCGAAAATATTCACCCCGGCGATATCGGCTCCCTGGTAGCCCGAGGGAGGGACGATTTCATTGACCGTGGGGCTCGGCGCGGCAAGCACGAAGACGAATGCATAATCCCAGAGTGAATTGACGCCCGATGTCGCCTTTATAAGCACCGGGTATTCGCCCGCATCGACATCCTCGTTGTTGTAAAGGTCGACCGTCCATGTCGAACCATCGAACTGCCACGGCGTCTCGGCTTCACCTGTTATGTCGGGCGCGATGAGCGTAACCGACGCGATGTCATCCTGCCAGTCATGTACGCTGACCTCGAGGGGCACCATCACTCCCGCGAGATCATATAGATGACCTTTCTGTATGAAGCCGTCGATGGAATACGGCTCCTTGCAGTTCCCGGGCCACGATGCGTCGACGGCGAACTGGATGGCGACATATTGCGGCGGTATAGGAATGAAGACCCGGTAATTTTCAGTGTGCTGCGTCTGCCCGGCGAACAGGCGATTGGTTTCATCTTTCGCGAACGCCTTGAACGGGTTTATCGCGGACCCGCTGGGGATGTCCCACAGCGATGTCCAGCCGTCGGGGTTGACGAGTTCATGCCCGGGAGGCTTCATGTAAAGAATGCCGCGGACATCGTGGCCGCTGATAGTGAATGGATTGATTAGCGTCACATCGGCATCGAGAATGCGAGTCACCGGGTCGAATGAATTCACATGAATCGCGAGGCAGTCGTCGCAGGCCGGTGGGATGAGATACTGTGTGATGTCGTAATGAGCCTCAAGATAACGGGCGGGGGTGATCTCGACTTTCATCCGTCCGAGGTCGAGGCCGATATCCCACACGCCCCACAGCATCCTGGCGGAAGCGTCGGATGTTTCAGCCCGTGGAGTCGCGGTTTCCGTGGGAGGGGCCGTCACATCGGCGTCCCCCGAACATCCGCTGTATAGCAGCGCGAAAAGAATCAAAACCAGAAACAGCTTCGTGGTTATCCGAATCATCATTGAGCCTCCATCGGGATTTTTAGAAATACGGAATGATTGTATTTATTCGTTTTCTTCGATAAAAGCTTAGTGTCTTATTCCTACTTCGCCAGCAGTACCGGGCGGTTGGACTCGTTGAGCACGTGCTCGGCGGTTGAGCCGAACACCATGTCGTGGAATGTCCTGTGGCCGAACGCGCCCATCATGATGAACCCGCATCCGAATTCGGCGGCGGATTTCAATATGGTCTCGGCGGGCTCGCCTTCCCTGAGATGATACTCGACATTCACGCCGTGCGCGCCGAGATATTCCTTGGCCTCGGCGAGCGTCGTCTCGCCTGCGCGCTGCGGCTCGGATACGGTGAGCAGGTGAAATTCATAGCTGTGTTTACCGGTGAAATCGATGGCGACCTTCAGGGCCTTGGCGGCTTCGGGGGAACCGTCATATGCGAGCAGCACCTTGCCGAACTTGTGGAATTTCTCCACGACCATGACCGGCCTGGGGCAATGCCGCGCGACATTGAGCACTTCTTTTCCCAGCCCTTTCTCCACGAGATCCGTAAGCCCGCGCTCGCCGAGGAACAGCGCATCGTGCGACTTCGCCATCCGGGACAGCACGTCGCCGGGAAGGCCCATGGTCTGCTTCGCGACAAATTCGACGCCGGTTTCGGCGGCGATGCGCCCGGCGTCGTCGAGCGCTTTCTTGCCATTCTCTACGAGGGTTTCCTGCAGTTCGCGGTAATAATCGAGCGGCTTGATATCGATGGGCGCGTAAGGCATCCCGGGGGTAATCATCTGCCCGGTGACCTTTTCCTGGTCGACCACGTTGATGAGCGTGACCGTGCCCCCGAAGCGCCCGGCCATTTCGAGCGCGCAGCGCAATGCTTCCTTCGCCGGGTCGGAACCATCTATTCCCACGAGGTATCGTTTCCAGTTCGACATAATTTTCTCCTCCGTGCAGACCACCCCTTTTCTCGAAGACTCGTAAAGGGGTGCCACCCACCTATGCGGGTACATCCCGTCCATGTGGGTGCTGCCCGTCCGTGCGGGCATGGTTGATTATAGCAGGAATGAGGGAGTTAGAAAATTGAAAGAAAAATGCGGCGTGGGAAGCCGCATGGCGAGCCTCTACGGATGTCCCGGGGAATCAGTCAATCCTGAAAATATGCAGGCCACACCAGTAATCGCTGATATAGACATGCCCGTCATATACGACTACATTCTGAGCATTACCCGGCGTATCGGCGGATGCGACGATGTGGGCCGAGTCAAGTGGGTTGATGAGGCACAACTGCACTCCCGCCTCGCCGTCCGCGACAATGGCATAATCGCCAAAAACCGTGACGCCATAGGCGAATCCGGGGGTGTCGAGGGTATTAATCAACTCCGGTTGCTCGGGATCGGAGATATCGACGATATTCAGGCCGTCATCCCCACCGGCGAGATATGCATACTGCCCCTGGATATCGATTCCATAGCTGTCGCCGGTGCCGTAGAGCCCCCCCACATAGGACGCGTCTTCAGGATCGGTGATATCGAATATTCTTAATGCGCATCCATCGGCGATGGCAACACATAAATAATCGCCCGCAAACGCAAGGTCGAATGCATGCAAACCGGCGCCAAGGTCGAAAACGGAATGCGCCGAGCCGGGTGGATCGATATCGATTATCTCAAGCTCTCCACCGCTTGTCAGCACGTACGCATAGCCGTCCTTCACGCCGACAACATAAGCCCAGTTGGTTGTGTCGACCGAATTGATGATATATGCCGAGTCCAGGGGGGAAATATCGACTATCTGCAAGCCCTTATGCCTTGCCCCGATATAGGCATACTCGCCGGTTGGAAAAACACTGTAAGTCACCGCGGGGATATCAAGCGATTTGAGGTGTTGCGGCGATTGGGGGTCGGAGATATCATAGACTTTCATGCCCGCATCGAGGCTCGCGATATAGGCTTTGTCGTCCAGGATATTGAGCTCGTTTGTGTATGCCGGGGATTGAATTGTATTCACGATATCGCCGGTCGAGCCGGGAAGCAACTCCATTGTCACAACGCCTTCTTTCTGGACGCCGCCATAAGCATAGCCACCGGCGGCACACAAGCCGCCGGCGGGCCCGGACAGGTATATTGTATTCTCAACATGCATTGCCTCGACCGGGTCGACGTCGATGATATCGATGCATCCGTTGTGCGCCGCCGCTATCAGGTAGCCTTCTATCATCGAAATCCCGATGACATTTTCCCCGTCCATAAGGCTGAATTCCTTGATGACATGTGCCGATTCGGGAATCGAGATGTCCACGAGTTCAAGCCATCCGTACTCAAGGCCGACCAGGGCTATATTGTCCTTTATTAGCATGCATCGAGGCTTCGCTTCGAGGTCGACCGTATGCACGACCGAAGGCGCTTCTGGAACATTGATATCGATAATGCTCAGGCGAAAATCGTCAGCGTGCGCGGCATAGACATAATTCCCCTGGATTTCGATATCGTTCATGGTGGTGGACATTTCCAAGGATCCCACTACCTCGGCGGTTTCGGGCGGGTCTATGTCGATGACCTGTATCGTATCAAAGAGATAGATACTCGCATATGCATAGCCGTCAGCGGCCCCAAGGCATACGGCAAGGCCGGGAAGTCCGACGGAACCGGCGATGTACTCGGAGCCCGGCGTGTCGACATCGATGATATACATGCTCTCTTCCCCGGAAACGCAAGCATACGAATCCCACAACGCTACATGGGATGCCCCCGAGGGGGTCGGAACAACATTCACGAAATCCTCCGAACCCGGGGTGGAAATGTCTATCACACCAAGGCCGGCTTCGCCGAGAGCTGAGTAGACGAGGCTGCCTGACAGGTCCATATCGCGCACATCATCGGGTGTTTCCAGGACACTGATAACCTTGGCGGATTCCGGCGACGCGACATCGACGACATGCAATCCGCCGTTGCCGTCGGCGAGATAGGCATATCCGTCCGCCACGGCGCATTCCAGCGCGGTCCCGGGAGTGGCGATGCTGTTCACCAGTTTGGCGGCACCGATGTCGACGATGTGCAGCCCGGTCTCCTCGCCGGTTAGAAATGCATAATTGCCGAAAACAGTCACTCGCTCGCAATCAGGAGTATAAACGACATTTTCAGCGAACGCCGATTCGGGGGATGTTATGTCGACAATGACGAGACCGTGCTGGTAGTCGGCGACATACGCGTAATCGCCGGAAACGGCAACCCCATAAGCGCAATTGGAGTACGGTAGTTTTGCCTGTTGCACCATGTGCGCGCTTTCGGGAGGGTCTATGTCTATCACCAGCAGGCCTTCTCCCGTATCGGCGACATAGGCATAACCGTCGGAAACCGCAACCTCATGAGCCCAGCTCTGGGTGTCCACCGTTGTAATCAGGAAAGCGGATTCGGGAGTGGAAACATCGAAGATACGCAGTCCCACGCCATCATCTATAATGTACGCATAATTGCCCGATACGTTGATGCCGGTTGGATACAAGGGGGCCTCGAACGAGCCGACGACATGTGCCGACTCGGGCGGATCGATATCGATGATGTTGACGGTGTATTGAAAGGTAATCGCATAGGCGTATGAGCCCTCGACATCGATATCCGATATTCTATCCGGCAATTCCACCGAATTCACCCACAGCGGATGCACCGGGTCGGTGATGTCATAGATATGCAGCCCGTTATGTCCCGCCCCGACATAGAGGTAATTCCCCTCGACGCATACCTGCCTCGGTTCGAGGTTCAGCCATGGCGGCGTGACGTCGGTCAATGTCGGATGCGGGCCGCCGGAAACGGTTATCTCAACGTATTGGTAAAGCAACAAGCCGCCGGAATCGGATGACGCGGCGCTGAGAAGGAACTCATATTCGCCGGCTCCGAGCGACTCCGCATTCGCAAGCGTGCCATTCCATGTGTAATAGTTTTCTTTGGTGAGCGCGGTTGTTTCCTGCCCGGTGAGCGCCTGCGCGTGAAGGAGCACCTCGCTCTGGTCGAATTGCCAATCGAGCACGTGGACGCTTACGATGACCTGCGAGCCCGGGTCGTCATACAGATCGCCGTATTGCATGAAATCCTCGATCGCGTACGGCTCTTTGCAGTTGCCGGGCCAGGAGATGTCGACCGCGAAGGTGATATCGTTCCAGTGCGGCGGGATGGGGAAGTAGACGAGATAATTTTCGGTGTGTGATGCGTCACCCGCGAAGAGCCTTTTCGGTTGGCCCTTGGCGAACGCGCGGAACGGATTGATGTCCTGTCCGCCGAGCATATCCCAAAGGGCGGTCCACGCATCGGCGTTGCGAAGCTCGTGCCCGTATTCGTTCGTATAGAGGATGCCGCGGACATCGTAGACATTCACCACGGTGGGATTCCGGAGGGTGACATCGGCGTCGAGGATACGGGTCACCGGGTCGAACGAGTTGACATGAATCGCGAGGCAGTCGTCGCAGTCCGGGGGAAGCAGCCAGTCGGTGATGGCATAATGCGTGTCGGCTGTCCGAAGGGGCGTGACGGTTATCTCGTATGTCGCCGGATCGAATCCGATATTCCAGATGCCCCAAATCTTATGGCCGGATGCCGCTTCGCGCGTCGCCTCGATATCTACGGCATCCACCGGCTCGACCGGATTACCAGCATTGCCCGAGCAACCGGAAAGCATCAGCCCCGCCAAAAGGAAGATGACGGTCGCTCGACAGAATCCGGAGATAAAGATGTTTTTCATGATGACAAGCCCCTCAATACGCCGACCTCCGTTGTGGCCGGATATTCAGTAATTAACGGGGAGTAAAAAAGCCTGATGGGACGCTATTAATTTACCATGACTCGGAGTATCCGGCAACTACCACAGCTGGATTATACGCAGGCCGCCGGATTCGGCGGCGATGTAGGCGTAGTTGGCATCGACGGCGATCGCGCGCGCGACGCCCGGCACATTCAATCCGGCAAGGAGATACGCCGAGCCGACGGGGTCGACATCGATTATCCGCAGCCCGCTGCCGTATCCATCGGCGACATATGCGTAACCGTTGGCAACGACCACATCGCGCGCCGTCCACACCGTGGGCACGTTGTTGACGAAAGACGCATTCTCCGGCGGGTCGATGACAAGTATCTCCAGTCCGTTTGTGTCATCGGCGACAAAGGCGTAGCCGCCGGCGACCGCAATCCCGCGGGCGTCGCCTGTCGTATCAACCGTTTTAATCACGCTCGCGTTATCCACGGGGTCGATGTCGATTATCCGCACGCCGTCGAAATCATCGGCGATATACGCATAGCCCGAATCGACCGCCACGGCGTATGCCTGCGACGTGGCGACCGTTTTCACGACCGATGCGCTGCTTATCGGGTCGACATCGATTATCGCGAGCCCGCCGCTTCCGTCGGCGACATATGCGTAGCCGTTTTCATATGCCACATCCCACGCATGCCCGCCAGTATCTACGGTCTTCAGGAGGCTTATTAAATACGGTGGGTCGATATCGAACACGACAAGCCCCGCGCTGCCCGCCGCCGCGTAGGCAAGCCCGTCGGCGACGGCAATCCCGTATGACTGCCCCGGGCCGTTGAGCTGGTCGGCGAACGCGGCGTTCTCGGGCGGGTCGACAAGCACGATATGCGTGCCGGCGTTGAAGTTGCTGAGGTATGCATAGCCGTTGCCGGTATCGATGCCGGTCGCGTATCCCGCGGTCGGCGCGATGCCGACAATCTGCGGGTCGTCGATGGCAGCGACGTCGATAAAATACAAACCCGCCTGCGAATCGGCGAGAAGCACATAATCACCGTTAACATCAAGATTCGACGGGTTTCCCGGCGACTCGACATACGTCACGACTTCGGCGGATTCCGGCGGGTCGACATTGATGATGTACAGCCCGACATTGGCGTCCGCAACGAACGCATGCCCGTTCGAAACGTTAACCTTGTATGCCACGCCCGATGTATCAACCGTATTGATGATATCCGCCGATGACGGCGGGTTGATTTTGACAATCTGGATACCCTCGTATTTCACGGCGAGGTATGCATAGTCCCCTTCGACGAAAACTCCTTCGCAGTCGTCGGCGGTACCCACTGATTTGACGATCGCCGCCGTTTCGGGCGGATCGATGTTGACTATATGGAATCCCCCGGCTTCATCGGCGATACCCGCGTAGCCGCCCTGCACGGCGACGTCGACCGAGTTGCCGATGGTCGAGACGGTTTTCACTACGTGTGCATCGCCGACTGGGTCGATATCGATAATCCGCAGGCCGGAGTTGTAATCGGCGACATATGCGTAGCCGCCGTCTACGCATACCGCGCGGGCATTGGTAGTATCCACGGTATTCTCGACCGATGCGGAATCCACCGGGTCGACATCCACGATTGCAAGCCCGGCATCGCCCATCGCGACGAACGCGTAGCCGTCCGCGAAGTCCACATCTTCGGCATCGCCGTCGGTCTCCACGCGAATCAGCCATTCCGGGTCGCTCGCGGTGGAGATATCGAAGATATGCAGGCCATTCACATCGGCGGCGACATAGGCGTACTGGTCTTCATATGCCACGCCGTTGGGCGAGAAATTCAGCCAGTCGGGGGTGACTTCGACGGGATTGTCCGGAACCGGCGCTTCTATTTCGAAAAGCCCCGCTCCGGAGCCGGATGGCCCGCTGCCGTTGACGACGACAACATCGTACAGGCCGATGTTCGCTCCGGGCGGGATGTTGATATCGCAGGTGATGGAATTCGCGCTGCCCACGTTGACATTGTCGGCTGGGATATCCGGTTCGCCGGACATCCTGAGCTTCGCCTGGGCGCCGGGGCCGTTGAAATTATCTCCGGTGATTTCGACGCCGGTCAGTTCAGCGCCCGCTTGCGCGTGGTTGGGATTTATCGCGAAAACTTCCGGCTGTATCGCCTCGACCACCGTGATGGTCACATAATCGTACAATGCCAGTTCGCCCGAATTCGCCGATGTCGCGATGATCCTCGCGGTATATTCCCCCTCCGGCGCGCCCATGTTGTTCGGCAGGCCGAGCATCCAGTTGACGCCGCTCGCCGGTTCGAACGATGTGAAATCCTCGCCGGTAATCTCAGGCGCGGCGATTTGCACCGAGTCGACATCGTCCTGCCAGTCGAGCACCGCGACAACCAGTCCCGCGGTGGCGCCTTCGTATGTATACAAATCGGTTAATTGCGAGAAACTCTGTATCGAGTACGGCTCCTTCGCGCTGCCGGGCCAGGATACATCGGCGGCGACGACAATCTCCTTATATAGCGGCGGCTGAGGAATATAGACGATGTAGTTCTCGGTATGCTGCGCGGAGCCCGCGAAATAGCGGCTGTCTTCATCCTTGGCGAATGCCTTGAACGGGTTTATTTCGCCGCCGACGGGAATGTCGTGGAGCGCGGTCCAGTCATCGGGATTCCGAAGCTCGTGACCGTACCCGGTTTCGAAGAGGATTCCGCGCACATCATATCCGCCGACCGGAGTCGGATTTTTGAGCGTCACGTCGGTGTCGATGATACGGGTGACCGGGTCCCATGAATTGACGGTGATAACGATGCAGTCCGGGCACCCGGGCGGAACGAGGAAGTCGGTGATGTCCCAGTGCGGGTTTAGTGAGCGCGCGGGAACGGGGGTCGCTTCGAGCTTGTCGAAATCGAATTGGATGTTCCATATGCCCCAGAGGTAGCGTCCATTGTCGATTGACGGTGCTTTATCCGCGGGGAAATCCGCGATTAATGGCAATACGGGGGACGGTTCACCGGAGGAGCATCCGGTGGAAAGGTTTACGAAGATTATTAATATCGCGAAGAGGAACAGCGCTATGATAAAGCCCTCAAGGCGCAGCATAATATGCCTCCATACTTGGAGTCTTTTAGACGTCTATATAAGTATCTTAATTAAATTTAAAATCGTTGCTCACTTCGGGCGCCGCCCGGAGTCCGAAGGTATCATAGGGCCACAGGCAACCTGGGACCAGGGCTGCCTGGGATCGCGGGGTGCCAGCCCGCGGGATAAATATGCATTACGCGTTTGGGTAGCGCGTATCTATTCGCACTCTTGTGCGACGGCGTAGCCGTGATGCGCGCT
>CAZSPL010000094.1:0-13704 GCA_964608735.1 uncultured Planctomycetota bacterium
CGGCTTTCCTGCTCCCACTATATGTCGCGACGGAATTCATCCTGCGTAATGATAGACGAAAATATGGGCAAACTCACCTACAAGCTCGCTGGCCCGCTTGTTTTCGGCACCGTGCTAAGCCATTACTTCCTTTTTTTCCCTTTTAGACCAGGCATTGCGTCCTCGAAGGTCTTCCATAAAACAGCCCGATCAATATATTCAATCTCAGATCTAGAGATACTGCCAGAATCTGATATTTTTCGTGGGTTTATTACCCCAACTATCACATGCGCTGGATACTCATTATCTTTGATATCAAACAGTGATCGAGGCTCTGGCTTTATCGACCGATATTGAATATTGCTGATGTTTAGAGTTAATACTAAATATGTATCAGCCTTTTTCCGGATGTAATATTTGTCATCGATTGGTGGCTCTACAACCACATAAGCATGATCGCCCTTGCCATCACTCAGCCTGTTAACAATTTTGCAGCCGCGTGCCTCAAAATTACCAACATCTGCAGGGCTTATGAAGAAGTCATACAATTATTACCATCTCCATTTCCATAGCCGGGTGCCGCCTACAAGCGAGTCCGCGAGCTTGTAGGTGAATGCCAGTCGGCTGCCCCCCGGTGCCGGGGGCGAATGACTCGCCCCACGCGTCGAACGTGTATCCCGCGTCGCTGGTACTGGTCATCGATGCGGTGTCGGCGCATGTATTTTCCTTAAGCGATAGCACTTGACACATCCCCTGGAACATGATGGTAGCTCTTTTCAAATTCACCTACAAGCTTCGAGGACACGCTTGTAGGCGGCACCCCGGCATTAAGATCCCGGCTTCGGCGAAGCCGGGCTACAGCTGAGGCGATTCTTTCGCACCCATTGCCGATAAATTTCCGTAAACGACACTTTCGCCGTTTTTTCGACAAATCGCCGTTTGCGCAAAAGTCGCGGCCATTTCCACAGTAGGGCGAAATGCGCGAGCAGCAAGAGAGGGGATGTGAAAAGCGTACGGATAAATTGCCACATCTCCTGCCTGAACATCGGCGCGAAGTCATGAAACTGCAGCGAGATGGAATCGTGGACGATTCTAATTTTATCACGGTTCGGATGCGCGCGGAATCGTATGCCGAAACCGCGCCGCCCGCCGCTTCCGGCGAGGTCGTGACGCGCCGATGCGCGCGGCGTGTACCACGCGATATATCCCGCGCGGCGCAGGCGGAAATCCATGTCGATATCCTCGAGGTACGCGAAAAAATCCTCATCGAACACCTGCCCCTCGAATTCCACCTGCCTGATTGCCGAAAGCCGGTACATCGCCGCCGCCGCGCTTACGCCGAACACTTCGCCTTCGTCATACTGCCCGGCATCCCGCTCACCCTTGCCCCGGTTGATAACCACGCGGTCGTCGTAGAATTCATGCCCCGTCGAGTCGATGACCCGATTCCCACCGGCATCCTCACGGAGAAGCTTCCCTGTCACCGACGCGATTCGCGCATCGGCATCGAGTAATGACGCGAGGGTCGAGATGTAATTCGCATCGAGATACGCATCCTGGTTCAGCGTGAGAATATATTCCCCCTTCGCGACGCGAATTCCCTGGTTCACGCCCGCCGCGAAGCCGATGTTGTGGGGATTCGAAATCGCGCGGGCTTTCCCGGATGCAAGCCATTCGCTTATCGGAGGCGACTCCAGCACTTCCGAAACCGCGCCGTCGGGGGGATTGTTGTCGATGAGAACTAGTTCATAGTCGGTGAAGTCCTGCCGCGCGAGATGCTCGATGCATCGCGGCAGTTGAGCGTCGCCGTGGTAGTTGAGGATGATTACCGTTACGCGCGGGGGATTCAACTCAGATCAGCGCTCCTCCCGAGCACGCGGTAATAGATGCGGATGGCTTCACGTGCGTGATTTTCCCATGAATAGATGGATGCCCTCGCCCTGCCTTTTTCCACGAGTTCCGCGCGCAGTTCTTCATCGGTTAAAAGTTTAGTTATCGCGTCGGCGATTTCGCCCGTTCTCTGCGGATTGACAAGCACCGCCGCATCGCCCGCGACTTCACGCGTCGCGTCGAGTTTGCTGGTGATTACCGGTGTGTTCGACGCAAACGCTTCGATTATCGGTATCCCGAATCCTTCCTCGAGGCTCGGGAACAGGAGCATCGACGCGCCCTGGTACATCGCGGCGAGCTCGCGTGTTTCGAGATACCCGCAGAACACCACATCCTGCGCGATGCCGAGCTCTTCCGCGAGGGCGGTCATCTCCCGCCTGTATGCGTTCTCGCGTCCGACGAGGGTGATTTTGGTGTCCTTCGGAAGCTTCCCTCTCGCCTCGGCGAATGCGCGAAGCATCCCGGCGTGGTTCTTGCGCGGCTCGAATGACGCGACCGAGAGGATAAACGGCCCGATGAGTTTGTAGCGGCGTCGGAGTGTGTTGACGAGGTCGTGGTCGGCGGGGACGACGAATTCTTTCTGGATGCCGAGCGGGACGACGGTAATCCGGTCCCCGTCGATGCGCAGGTATCGCATCAAGTCGTTTTTAGTCGAAATCGAATTGGCGATGATATGGTCGGCTTTCTTGAGGGTCCTTGGGATGAAGTCGGCGAAATATCTGCGCGCGAGGCCTTTCATCATTTCGGGATGCTTGACGATAATCAGGTCGTGGGCGGTCGCGACTTTTTTCTGGCTTCCGAGCAGGGGCATGCTCAATGCGGGGGAGTGGAAGATGTCGCAGTCCGTACGCGCGATGGCCATCGGAAGCTGCACCTGCTCCCATAGAAGTCTCTGCGGGGTTGATTTGAGCGGCTTTTTTCCCGGGGGATACATGCGTTCCACGCGGATATCTTCCTTGTATTTCTCGAGATGCTCGACGAGGTTACGCGCGTATATGCCCAGACCAGTCTGGATGTTCCCGAGTAGAGCCTGGCAGTCTATTGCGACAATTATCGGCGGCAATTTTCTCCCTCACATGGCCTGACGATTCTACCATACGCGGATAAAAAAAGCCCCCCTCACTCGAGGGGGGCCGTGGTTCAAATCAAAGAACTCAGATCGGGAGGTAGATGTATCCGAGCGGTGTGGTCGCGTCGGAGTTGACGTGAACATCCGTCTCGTACACCACGATCGCGTTCGCCAGCAACTGGACCACGTGATCGCCCTCGGGCACGCTGTAGAGCGTGAATTCACCGTTACCGTTGGTAGTATCGGTTATTCCGGTACCCACCACGTTCGCGGCCAATCCACTCACTGGGTCACCGTCAAGGCTTGATACAACCTTACCGGTGATGTTGCCCACACCCGACTGCCCGACGCCCGTGCGCTCGAGGTAGAGCGTCGCGGTCGTCTTGTATCCGCCGTTAACGAATATGTTGGCGTTACCCGCCTGGTATCCGTTGCGGTTGGCGATGAGTGTATGGTCGCCCTGCGGTACCGAGCGGAACCGGAAGAATCCTTTCTCGTCGGTATTCGTAGCGAAGACCCGGTATGTGCTCGAAATGCTGACAACCGCGTTGTCGAGCGGCACGTTGGTGGTCTTGTCACGGACATAACCCTCGATGGAACCGTACGAGATCGGCTGGCCGTATTCATTGAATATCTGCAGCCCCTCGGAAGTGGCAATATATACGTTGCCGAAGCTGTCGATCTCGATAGCGGTCGGAGCCGAGAATCCAAGACCCTGGCCACCGATGCCCGCGCCGAACATGCGGATGAAGTTACCCTGGTTGTCGAACACCTGGACCCTGTTGAGCCCGGTGTCTGTGATGTAGATTTCCTGGTTGCGGGGGTCGACGGCGACACCACGCGGGCCGTAGAAATCACCGGGATTGTGGCTCGTGCCGTCCTGCGCGCCACCGATGATCCTCTGAACGACGATCATCTGGGTGGGGACGACCGGGTCGGTGATTGCGATTGCGTTGCCGTGCGGGATAGTCGTGATCATCCGGCCATAGGCGTCGAATTCGAAGTCGTTTACGTTACCTGTTTGAATGCCGTCACGCGGCGGTAACATACTTCACCCCATGGTCTCATCCCAGCAGAATATCTGCACGGCTGCATCGCACATGGGAAAACCGTAAGCATTGATGCCGTCGACGTCGCCCTTGTTGTGATAGACGATGAAGTCGGCGGTGCCTTCATAGAAGTATGGGTCGAAGCCATTCTGCGGTGCCATCGGATGGACCGCCATAATGCCGTCGCCAAGGTCCCAATCCGTCGGGATCGGTTCAAGGTCGCAGTCGCCGTCGGGGGCGATCTTGGGGTTGGCGATTTTCAGGAAGAGCCAACCGTAAATCGGGTGTAAGTCAATGCCTCTCGGCGGTCCCTGGTCGGGACATCCGAACGCACCCGATGCCGTTGTTCCCCCACACCCATCCGGTGGATGGGCTTCGCCGCCCCACCAGGCAGTGTCAGAGCCTGCCATCGGGCTTCCACCCGTGACAAACTCGTCATCATAGAATGCCACCCAGGTGCACTGACCTGGGTCGGCATCGGGACCCGAAGCGATAATGGAACGTCCGGAGTCATTGACTCCCGGGCCGGTATCGACAAGCGCATCCCAATAGCCACCGCCAATATTGCGCTTGAACTGCGCAAACGGGTCGAACAGCAGAAGGCCGGCACCGTTTGAGAAGACTATGTCGCCGTCTTTCTCAAAAGCCATGTCGGCTATGAATCCCAGTCCGTCACCCTCATCTTCGGGAACGACGAACGAAGGCGGAATACCCGGGTCGAGAACGTCACCCGGATTGTCATCATTGATGTTCGGTACTTCCGGGTAATTGACGTTGTCAGGATTGGAGCAACCTATCCCGACCCAGATAAGAATTGCAAGCATCGCGACAGGAGCTAAGAATCTAAGTCCTTTCATGGCCAACTCCTTGCTGGTTATAAAGTGCAAAAGTTATCAAATCGATAAAACTACAACGCTTATAGACGCAAACAGTTTTCGATGACCGGGAGAACGCGGTCGTCTAAAACCATTTAATTCTACCACGAATCATGTTCTCCTAACAATAGGAACTACTACTGAATACGCACGCTTCCAATACATACTCGTATTATTGCTCTCTATTTGTACCCCTCTTGGCTTCGGGGATCAAAAATATTTTTACTAATCCGGTTTCACCGGAGTAGATTGAGTTTTCAAGGAACGTAGAGCTTTATCAAACCGTCAAGTCGTTAAAACATCGGCTGTTTAATCGTTGTCATATCCTATGTTCCGCCGGTGCCGGTTCCGGAAGGAGCAAGCTTCGGATAGAAGTTGCCTTCATAGCTCGCCCCGGGCAAAAGCAGGAACGTGTTGCCGTAGAGGAACTTCTGTTCCGGTATCACGTGCCCCGGAGCCTGTCCCGCTTCGAGATGGAACAGCTCGCCGGTGGTGACCCGTGAGCCGTAGAAACCTTCATTATCCGGGTTGGACGTAAGCTCGATCGGCTCGGGTGTTCCCGGGAAGTAATCGGAGACCCTCGCGGACTCGATGATGATCGGAACTTCGAGACCCACGTTATTGTATGCCGAGCGCACGCGCCCGTAGACAACCCCAGTATTCACCGCTGCCGCGAGCAGGGCGTTGGCTTCTCCCACGCCGAAGCGGTAGCCGAGGGTGAGGTCATGCACGACAACAAGGGTTTCGTCGTTGAGAGTGAGGCCGCCCGCGGTCCAGTTGCAGCTTCCGGTTACGACGACCGGGTCGTTCGACGTCGCGGCGTTGAAGAATTCGTAGTCCTCAAACGTGAGCGGCACATCGAATACCATGAACTTGTGGTTCATGCCGTTCATGTTCGGGTATGTGTATCCATAGCTGTTGGTCGGGCCTGCCGCCGCGACGGAACCGTCATAGACGCCGGCTATCGCGATGACACCGCCCTGGGCGATGTTGTCGAGAACGGTGAAAAGCAGGCCGTCGGTGAACTGGTTAATCGCGTAGAATATGTATGTGTCGGCGTTGTAGATTTGGTCCAGCAGCACGGTCTGCGGGTCGTCGTTCGGGCCGAAATGGATATACACATCCACGCCGATCTTGAACAGGTGATTGGTCATCGTCTCTTTCAGTTTACCGAAATGGTTGCGGTCAAACATCTGGATGAAGTCGAAGTAGAAAGCGTCGGTGACCGTCTTTATCTGGCTCACGTCGCTGCCGGCATTTATCGTGAGGGCGGTGTCGAAGATGAGGGTGTTGTTCGCCGAGCGCGTGAACGAGTAGTCCAGCAAGTCCCCTGAGCCGCTCAGGACGAGGTGGTTGTCGATGATCCAGTATCGCTCATGCATCAGCCTGTTGAGGTCGTCGTTGTCGGTCCTGATGAGTACGCCGGCATCGAGCAGTTGCTGAATGTCGGCGATGCTGTTGGCATCGTTGAAATATCCCTGCTCGGTGACGACGCGGATCTGCACGCCCCTGTTTGCGAGATTGACGAGCCTCGCAACCATGTCATGGTTGTTGATGCGAGTCGTGCAGAGGTCGATGGAGACCGCCGCGTTATCGATATAGCGCATCAGGTCGCTCATCTCGAGCATATCCAATCCGACCAGCTCCATCTGCTCTTTCGTATAGGGGTCGGATGTCCCAGTCGGCCCATGGCTTCCCTCAACCCTGAACTGCGGGTCGGTGAAAACGACTTTGACTGGGGATTCGGGAAGCGAGAACCCGGCGGGCGGGATATTATCGGGATTCTTGCATCCGCCGACAAATGCAGTTAATGCCATGATGAGGATCACTGCGCATGTATATCTTAGAATCTGCATTTATTGAGCTCCTCCAAATTGTTTAAGTATGTCGGAATCATAGACGGTTCGACCTTACGGATTGGCGGGGCCCCCTTCTCCGGTGCCCTCCGGCGGCCACGCTTCCCTGTTGTCATCATCGGGATCAGGGATCTGATACTCGTAATGACAGGTTATGCAGAACGGGTCATGTATCCGCGGATCGATATCGTCATTGTTCTCGCCGGGTACCAACACGAAATCGAGACGGCCGTTGCCGCCCGGGCTCAGCGACCAGAGCTGCGGATCTGGGCGTTTGAAGCCATTCTTGCTCACGACCACGACAATCCTTCCGTGCGGCACATTCGCGGTGTACCACCCGGTACCGTCGGTGGCGGTGGTTACGCTGACCACTTCGCTTTCTGTACCATCGGTGAACGGGCTGCTGATGATATGCACTGTAGCATTAAGTACCGGCTGGTCTCCGACAATGTTAAGCACATTGCCGCGGATGATGCCGGGATCCCTCTGGGGAGCGATTACAATCTGCTCGCTGCCGGAACATCCCATGAAGAGGCCAAGGGATACCAGAAAAGAGCAAGCCAGCACAATAGCAAGCTTACGAGACAACTTAGCACCTCTTTGCTCACTCTTATGAGCGGTATTTCCTACTATTAAGGTGTTAATCATATCAATATAGTTTTTGAAATGCAACCCGCGGAAAAAACCGGTTTTTAATATTTTCTGATATCCGCTCATAATCGTATTTTTCTTCTCCGCCTCCCGGATATTGCCAACCCGGGCTCGCATGCTGAACTCCACCAGATGAGAGGCCGCGCACATTGAAAAGGTTCGAAAAGAAGTTACAAAAAGTTACAATAATTTACCATAGGTTACACGCCCGTGTCAAGGTCTCGGGGTGAAAAAATCCAAGAATTTCATATTATTCATGATGATATGATTAGAAGCGATAGAACATGATAAAATTCGATTAAGTGAAAGGGCTTCGGAAGGTGATTCAGATGCGAATTCCGGCAGTTGTTTCCTTAGCTATAATCCTCACGCTCACCTTAGCTTGCGGCTCGCGTGTGGCGGCTCGCGACAGGGAGGGCGAAAGGCCGGGTACCCCGCGGCTGCGCAATGCCGAGGCGGTGCAGGAATATACCTACAGGACAGTCGACGGCATCGACCTGAAGGGCGATCTCTATATGCCCGCTGATGCCGATGCGGAACCGCCGGTCGTGGTGCTAATTCACGGCGGGGCGTGGCGTTCGGGGGATAAGAGGGGAATGGCGGCGTATGCATTGGAATTCGTGAAGCGCGGCTATGCCTGCTTCGCAATCAATTACCGGCTTACGCCGAAGGGAAGGTTTCCGAACAACGTCAACGACTGCAAGGCGGCGGTTCAATGGCTGCGCGAATATGCCCGCCGCCTCGGGATTGACGGCGGGCGTATCGCCGCGGCGGGGGGGTCGGCGGGAGGACACCTGTCGGCCTTCATCGGGGCCACCGGCGACGACGAGGGCTTCAACGCCGCTGAATATGCGGCATCGGGTGAGATAAACGCGGTGATCGCATTCTATGGAGTTTTCGATTTTAAGGAGCTGGTTGATACTACAAGGGATGACTGGCCGTACCTCGAATTGAGGGACGAAGGAGTCAGCCTGCGCGACCACCTCGCGATGATAAGCCCCATCAGCTACGTGACACCCGACGATCCACCGGTGTTTCTCATTCACGGCATCGAGGATTCCCTCGTTCCTTACGAACAGTCGGAGATATATCACGACGCGCTGCAGAAGGTCGGTGTTCCCACTGAGCTGCTGCTCGTCGAAAACGCGGAGCATGGTCTCGTACCCGTGAAGGGGAAGGGGATGAATCCCTCATGGGATGAAGCCATCAATGAAGCGATAGACTGGCTTGACGGGATAATGATGAAATAGATTACACGTTCCGATACCGCGAAAAAAACGCGTACTCTCGTACGCGTTGCCCAAGTCACATTCCACCGATGAGATTGAATTTTATAATCCGACCATTTTCCTGGCGAGATCGTTCGGAACGGTCTTTCCATTGATGACTTCGACCAGGCCGTTGATGTCCCAGTACAGGAAGTACTTCATCCCCTGGTTGGCGCAGTATCCGATGATATCGCCTGCTTCCTCGGTAGTGAGTACGGGCACATTGGGCGGGGGTAGATGAAGAGTGTAGAGCCAGAACGACGCATACCATTCCGGCTCGAGGCTCTCCGGCTGGTCGGTCCATCCCGAGATGTAGCCGCCGCGAATCACGCCGGCGTAGACATCATCGATATTACCTCCGCCAAGGTTGCAGACATATTTCTCGATTTCGTACATATGGAACATGGGCAGGAAGATATCCGCGAGGGGCTGTGGTTTTTCATCGTCGAACTGCGTGGCCTCGCGGGTCGTCATCCACTTGATTTCAGGATATGCGGCTTTGTACTGCAGGTACATGGTATTGTTCTGGATGATTTCGCTGGTTTCCCTGACTTCATCGGAGATTCCGGGGATGAAGAAAAACCAGTCGGCGGCATTGAACCATCCCTTCTGTTTCCAATGCAGATAGGTCGGTCCGAGCTTGTCGAGTGAATGATCGCTCACGGGAAACCAGAAACTCATGTTCGCAGCCATTGGATGCGCGAGCATCAGTGGAACTATCCTGTCGCAATCGGCGAAATCGAGGCCGTGCCCGGTCCATTTCGGCGCGTAGACATCATCGCCGTAAAGCGTGACGCCTCTTTCGAACGCCGTCCAGAAGAGTCTCTCAATGTCGGTGCCCGGGAATTCATTGTAGAGCCTCGCGGGATTCACCCCGACAAGAATCTGCGGCCTGGGTGGAGTAAGATCAGCTGAGCGGTCCAATGGCGGCTGCGTGGCGGATACCCCGGAACATCCCGCGCACAAAATCAGTGCGCAGAGCGCCAGCAATGCGAACCTCATAGTTAACTCCTCCTTGCTTCCCCCTGAGATAAAACACACGGCAGACTGATAATGCCTCCAGCCGTGGAGGTTCGTTACGCATTCGATTTTCCGAGAACCCTTGGATTTATTTTGAGCGGTTCAACCAACCACTTCTCAAAAACTGTCGGACAATATACGTGTATTCTGGTCTATTGTCCATAATTAATGTCGTGAAATCATCGGAAAATGGGACTTTTTGTCTCAAACTCGCGCTCCGAGCCGAAAAGCTCTATTATAATCAGACATCCAAAGCAACCTCGGGAGGGAGGAGATGGCAAGATCTGTCTTTTTTTTATCTGCGCTGTTCTTTTTCGCAGTCATCCCAGCGCTCGGCGGGGGCGTGTATTCGGCATCGGCGCAGGATGAACAGGGGCCTATCGTGGTCGATGACGGGACCGGCGCGCGGTATTACAACGACCTGCAGGAAGCTATCGACTCAGCGGCGCATGATTCCTATATATTCATCATGCCCGGGATATACGAAGCGCATCCGGAGGATTTCGTCGAAGAATTATGCGGTAATTGCCTCGACCCGGTGACGGATGTGAATGCATCGAGGGGTTTTTATATAGCGGGGAAGTCGCTGACGATAATGGGCTCCGGTGCCGAACAGACGGAACTTGTGACGGAAGCGGGGTATGGGGTGTTCATCGAGGACTGCCCCGATGTCAAAATCCTCAATCTCTCGATAACCGGTGGTGTGCGCGACCAGGACGGCGCGGCGACATGCGCGGCGGTGGTGGCGCGTAATTCGGGGATCGAGGTGGCTTATTGCGAGATTCATGACAACCAGGGGGATTATGAGAAACCCATCGCGGGAATCGGCGGCGTATTCGGGCGCGAAGGCGCGATGCTGAATATTCATCACAACGTAATCCGCGATAATTCGTGGGACGGGGTGGCGCTTTACAGGGGAGCCGTCGCGCAGATTCACGATAACGAAATTTACAACGGGCGCGGCGCCGGTGTGGGAATCACGTGGGATGCGCGGGCCGATGTAGTGCGAAACGACATCCACGACTACTGGAAAGGCATCGGGGCGTTCGGCGAGACGAGGGTAGGGGCATATCACAACTTCGTCCACGACCTCGACGGCTGGGGAATCATCGCCACCGGCACATCGGATATGATATGCCGCAACAACACGGTGGTGAGATGCGGGAATGTCGGCATCGCGGGATGGAGCGACGAAGCGACGATGGAGATAGTCAACAACATCATCGCGTATAACGGCGAGCGGGAGAAATGGGTCGCGCCGAGGGTCGGCATATGGATGAATTGCATCGAAGGGAATTACCGGATCGCGTACAACCTTTTCTTCGACAACCACGATTGCGATGTGGCATTCGGCTATATCGAGACCGGTGACGACTGGACATACGAGGAGGAACGCGATTTCATCGGGGAGGAAGGCAATATCAAGGCGGGCCCGATGTTCATTGATGAAGGTCCGGAAACGCGCATGACAAGCCCGTGCCGTGATGCGGGCGATCCGCAATACGTCGATCTCGACGGTACGAGGTCGGATATCGGGGCGATTTTTGCGGGAGATGCAGGAGATACGGATGCTCGTGGAACCGGTTGATTTTTCGCGGCGGCCCCGATAATCCGGTAATATAAGTGACATTGCAGGGGATGTTTATATTGATAAGAAGAACCGTTGTTGCGGCGCTTATGCTGTGATATATTCTTTATCTGTCGTTAAACGACTTTTAAATGGAGGTGGCGGCCATGCCCCGCACCGTCAGAATTTTCGCACTACTCGGAATTACGTTTCTGCTGTTTTTATGCTTTACAAGCGCGGCATTCGCTAATCTCGAAAAAGCGAAGCAGGCCAGCGTGTCGATAGTATCGAGCTACGGCACCGGCGACAACGCGGTGTATTCATCCGGCTCGGGATTCATCGTCACGAGCGACGGCTTCATCGTAACCAACGCGCATGTCATCATCTCGAATGACATCATGGTCGATGTGAAGATCGGGAATTTCAAGCACCAGGTTTCCGCCATTTTGTATTTTCTCGACGACAACATCGATATTGCTGTCATCAAGGTTTCCCTCGGGGGCCTTGAATACCTCGAGCTCGGCGATGACTCCACCCTCACTCTCGGCGAGAGGCTGTTCGCTCTCGGCTCGCCGCTGATTTTCACGGATATCCTTACCGACGGGATCTTCAGCGGATATAACGAGGAACTCGGAATGATCCAGCATACCGCCGAGCTTTCGCACGGCAACAGCGGCGGTCCGCTGGTGACCGAGGAGGGAGTCGTGATGGGAGTGAATACCATCGTCATCGCGATACCCGGCGAAAGCCGCTACTATTTCTCTGTACCGGCGCATGTGGTCAAAGCAGTGATGGACGGCCTGAAATCGCAGACTACGCTCCAGGAAATCAAGGTCGACCCGGTGAAGCGTCTCGGGATGTACGATGAGGAAATCGTCGATGAGCCTTACACGGCTCCATCGACGCCATCGACCCCTTCAACTCCGTCGACTCCATCTTATGGCAGCACCGGCGCACAGGTTGACGCGAACTATGTCGCAGACTTGATTGCGAACTACCCCGACGGATGGAAGGAGCATTATTCCGATGTGCTCGGTTATTCCATCGAAGTACCGGATTTCTACACGGTCTCGCTCACGTCCATTGAGGACTTCACGGCAAGCGGCGCGGATGTCAGCATCAGTTACGATGATTACAACGACCCGTACTGGACAGCAGTGCCGGGGCTTATCATCTATGCCGGATATCCCGATTCGGAATCATGGGCCGACTACAAGAAGAGCATGTGGGGCCTGTTCGAAGCGACCGGTTTTATACGGGATACCTCGTTTGGCCAGGAAGACGCCGCCCTGTCGATATTTCCGTGGTTGGAATTCGACTGGTACTGGTTCAACGGCGATGCGAACCAGGATCTTGGTAATCTCTCGATGGCGACATACTTCGTGCGGGATACCGAGAACCCGCAATACTTCTACTGCCTGGCGTTTCTGTTCGATGTGACGGTGGATGAAAATACGTTCCAGGATGTTACACTGAACCTGGTATACGAAATTATCGCGTCGTTTATCACATTCTAAGCGATGTTCGGAATATCAAGCTGAAATCAAGCCCGGTCGATGCCGGGCTTTTTTCATTCGGCGGTTTGCTTCGCGAGCTTGTACTGCTGGAATCCCTTGATGTTGAAGACGATCGAGGCGCCGAGAAGGAAGCAGGCGAGGCCGGTAATCAGCCCCTGCCAGAATGGGGAGATCATCCCGAGTCCGCCGAGGTGGATGCTCGCATAGCTCCCGACGATGCCGGCAACCAGGGATATCCATCCGATGGTGAGGAGGTTTCGGTAGTTCTTAATTTTGCTGCAGAACATGGTTACACCTTCGCTTTCGAAATAAGCCTTCAACTGTTAGACACACGACGGGTGGGAATGGGTCATTTAAACAATAAAAAGCAGGTCTTAAGCCAGATCCCAATGGCTGACAGGTTATCTTTTTGTGTTGTGCGTTCCTTGAATTATGGTAAAATTTCATACTTGGAGGAGTACAGGAATGAAGCTTAGAAGAACGCAAGAAAGGGATTTGGCTAATTCTGCAAGAAAGATATTTCCAAATATTGACATCGAATTATTCAGGCCAAAGGAAGAGACGAGGAGCTTTTATGGTATGTGGGCTGAGGCAGAAGAAACAGGATTTTCTGTTGAAATCAATGGTCATCATTTCTGGTTTACAGAAAACGGTACGTTAAGATTCCATGTCAACTATTACCCGCATCGTGAGATCTCATTCAGCCCATTTGATAATCGCAATATATTTGGGTGGGATGATTTCATGGCTCATTGGGAAATCTGGCTTAGGGAATTAAAGAAAGAGCTTGAAACACCTGATCCTTTCGCGCTTGGTTATGCGAAAGGCTTCGAGCATCATTTAAATGAGACCCTTAAGGATATTAAGCCTCAACCACTTAGTCTTGTTGATGTAGAAAATTTAAAACAATCCGTTGACCAGTTTTCAGAGTGGCTTGAACGGAAGGTGGATGCGTTAAGTATT
>CAZSPL010000095.1:0-13493 GCA_964608735.1 uncultured Planctomycetota bacterium
GTATTGAGGCAGGCTAATTTATGCGTTTTTCTCGTTTTCTTTTTATCCGAAGACACGCTTAAATTCGCGATTGTCCTATGGGACATCCGCAATGTTTATGCGTGCCACCCGGACTCTGTTATCGGTCATGTATTTATCCCTGCCCTCTATACCTGTAATACGCCGCACAAGCCCCTTCCGATGAAACCATCGTCGCGCCCAATGGATGCTCCGGCGTGCATCGTTCGCCGAACGCCGCGCACTCATGCGGCTCTTTCAACCCGCGCAATATCAATCCGCTTATGCAGTCGGGCGATTCATCGGCCGTCATGTCGGCCACTCCGAAACGCGTCCCGGCATCGAATTCGGCGTATGCGTCCGTAAGCCCCAGCCCGCTCTCCGGTATCTCGCCGATGCCGCGCCACTTGCGCGGGACGATGCGGAACACTTCGCCGATTATCTTCTTCGCCGCGAGGTTGCCTTCACGTTTCACAACCCGCGTATATTGATTCTCGACCACCGCGCGCCCTTCCTCCAACTGCCTGACGCACATGTATATCCCCTGCAGAATATCCAGCGGCTCGAACCCGGTGACCACGATCGGCACGCCGAATTCCGACGCTATCGGCTCGTATTCTTCATAACCCATCACCGCGCAGACGTGCCCGGCGGCGAGGAATCCCTGCACCCCGATTTCCGGCGAGCTGAGAATGGCGCGCAATGCGGGCGGCACGAGTACCTGCGAAACGAGTATGGTGAAATTGCCGATGCCTTCCCGTTTCGCTTCATATACCGCCATCGCGTTCGCCGGTGCGGTCGTCTCGAATCCCACCGCGAAAAATACCACCTGCCTGCCGGGATCATCCCGCGCTATCTTCAACGCATCGAGCGGCGAATACACCATGCGCACATCGCCCCCCGATGCCTTCACCGAAAGCAGGTCGGTCTTCGAGCCAGGCACGCGCAGCATGTCGCCGAAGGAGCAGAGGGTGACATCATCCCGCGATGCAATCTCCACCGCTTTGTCGATAAGTTCTATCGGCGTCACGCACACCGGGCATCCCGGGCCGTGGAGCAGCCGGATTTTATCGGGAAGCAATTCATCGATGCCGAATTTTATAATCGCATGCGTCTGCCCGCCGCAGACTTCCATGATGGTCCACGGCTTCGATGTTATCCGCGTTATCTCGGATGCATATTTCCGCGCGGCATCGGCATCGCGATATTCATCGATGTATTTCATTTATCTTCCGAAAGGTCTCCCAGCTCGCCGATTTCGTCGAGGTATTTAAACACGCGGTTCGCTTCTTCTTCATCCAGCGTATTAATAGCGAATCCCGCGTGCACGATGACATAATCACCGATGCCCGCATCGGGAACATACGCGAGGCTGACTTCCTTCACTATCCCCGCGAAGTTGACTCGTCCCATCCGCGAGAAGGAACCGTCATCGTCGATACTTTCAATTTTTCCCGGAATCGCAAGACACATGATTTTATTTCTTTCCAAGACACCGCGACGCCGCGATTATCTGCCCCAGCGCGATGCCGCCGTCATTCGGCGGAACCCGCTGATGCCAGTACGGCCGGAATCCCGCTTCCCTCAAACGGCCGACGGCGCGCTCGGTGAGATATTTATTCTGGAAACATCCGCCCGTAAGCGCCACCTTCTCTTCACCGACTTCCCCCGCCATCCTGACTATCATTTCGACAAGCGTATTATGATACCTCGCGGAGATTAATCCAACAGGCATTTCATTTCGAACATCTATAATTATCGCCTTTATCATCGGCTCCCAGTCGAACACCATCGGCGTATCCACATCGCCATCCTTCGGAATATCCAGCGCGAATGGATACCCCTCGTTCGCGCAATATCCGTCGAGCGCGAATTCGAGTTCCATCGCCGCCTGACCTTCGAAGCGCATCACCTGCCGAAGTCCGGCGAGCGACGATACCGCGTCGAACAGCCTTCCAGCACTCGATGTAACCGGCGAATTCAATCCCTTCCCGAGCATTTCCCTGACCACGCCAAGCTCTTCATCGGAGAATGCCCGCACCGGATGCAACTCCTTCATATCGAAAACCGCATCGCCGAATATCTCATACAACACGCCCATCGCGACGCGCCTCGGCTCTTTAACAGCCTTCTCCCCGCCGGGAAGCATGAATGTCCTGAAGTGCCCGGCGCGACTATACGCCTCTTCATCGACCAGTAAAAATTCCCCGCCCCATATCGTGCCGTCGACGCCATACCCCGTGCCGTCCCAACTCACCCCCAGCACCGGCGCGTCTATCTCATTCTCCGCCATGCACGAAAGCACATGGGCATAATGATGCTGCACCGATTCAGGCTCGCGACGGCTTCGCGCGTAATGCGTCGATGAATAATCGGGATGCGCGTCGCAGGCCATGCACTCGTGGCGCAATTGATACAGGTTGTTGAAATCGTTGATTACATTCAGAAACGCGTCGTTCGCCTGCGTCGTCTCCAAATCACCGATATGCTGGCTGATGAAAATTTCTTCCCCCACCGACGCCGCGATGCAATTCTTCAGATGCGCGCCAACCGCCATCATCATGGGAAGCTTGTATTTCAAATGCACCGGCAATGGGGCGTAGCCGCGCGCGCGACGCAGCACCATCTCGCGGCCCATCATCACGCGCACTATCGAATCATCCACATGCCGCACTATCGGCCTGTTGTGTACAAGAAATAAATCCGCTATTCCGCGTAGCCTTTCAAGCGCCTCGCGTTCATCGATGCATATCGGCTCGTCGGATAAATTGCCGCTCGTGGCGACTATCGGAAATCCCAGCTCCGCCATCAGGATGTGATGAAGTGGCGAATATGGAAGCATCGCCCCAAGGTAAGGGTTACCCGGCGCGACATTGCCGGGAATACGGCTCTCCGCCTTCCTCCGCTTGAGCAGGACTATCGGCGACTCCGGCGATGTCAGTAGCCTCTCTTCAACCGGTGAGACTTCGCAATCCGCTTTGACTGCGTCCAATGATGGATACATCAGCGCCAGCGGTTTCTCTTCGCGATGCTTGCGGCGTCGAAGCTCCTCCACGGCATCTTGATTGGATGCATCGACCATCAGATGAAATCCCCCCAATCCCTTCACGGCAACAATCCTGCCGTCGCGAATCGCGCCGGCGGCTTGCAGCAACGCCTCCTGTCCTTCCGCGAGTGTTCCGCCATCTTCCTCCCACAATTCAAGATGCGGGCCGCATTTCGGGCAGGCATTCGGCTGCGCGTGAAATCTCCTGTCCGCCGGATCCGTGTATTCCGCCTTGCACTCGTCGCACATGGGGAATATTTTCATCGACGTGTTCGGCCGGTCGTACGGCAGGGCTTCGATGATGCTGAATCGCGGCCCGCAGTTGGTGCAGTTGGTGAAGGGATATAGATAACGCCGGTCGCCGGGATCGAAAATCTCACCCAGGCAATCGGGACAGGTTGCGATGTCGGGAAGCACGATGACCGTTTTCTCCCCCGACTCATCGCTCGCCCTTACTTCGAATGTCTCAAATCCGACGGCATCGAGATATGATGACTCAAGGCTGCGTATGAACGACAGCGGGGGTTTTTCCTTTTCAATCCGAAGCAGAAACGAATCAAGCTTCGGCCTGCTACCCTCGACCTCGATAAAAACTCCCTGTGATGAATTGATAACCCATCCGTTCAAGCCAATTTCCGTCGCAAGCCGATAAATGTACGGCCGAAATCCCACGCCCTGCACTGCGCCGCGTATCACGACGCGAAGACGAAGGCATGCATCGCCGCTACGCTTGTCGCTTTTTTGCATATCGATGAACAATGCGCTGTTATTTCCCTGCTTTTTTTCGAAGCCATCCAACCCACTCGTCTATCCCGTCGCCTGTACGGCTCGAAACCTCGAATATCTCGATCGACGGGTTTATCTTGCGAAGGTTCTCCTTGAGCATAACGATATCGCTCCCGGAATATTCGAGCAGGTCCATCTTGTTGATGACCACCGCGTCCGATTCATGGAACATCAGCGGGTATTTCAACGGCTTGTCGACACCCTCGGTCACCCCGAGAACCGCGACCTTCGTTGTCTCGCCGAGGTCGAATTCGGCGGGGCATACGAGGTTGCCGACATTCTCGATGAAAATAATGCCGATGCCGTCCAGTTCCATATGTTCGAGCGCATGTTCCACCTGGTGGGCGATGAGATGGCATGCGCCCTTCGTATTTATCTGGTATGCCTCTATCGCCCCGGCCTTCATCACGCGCACTTTGTCCACATCCCCCTCGAGGTCCCCTTCCACCACCGCGACTTTCACATCGCGCATCTTCGGGAGGGTACGTTCGAGAAGCGTCGTCTTGCCGGAGCCGGGAGGCCCCATCAGGTTCGCGACGAAAATCTTCTTCCGTACGAAAAATCCCCTGTTACGGTCCGCTGATTTCTGGTTCGCTTCCAGTATATTCTTCCCGACTTCAATCTCCGTTGGATCGTGCATTATTCATCATCCTCGTCAAGTTCGACTGATTTGACATATAGCTCATTCCCCTTGACCACATCCACACCGAACCCGCCGCATCCGGGACACGGCGAGAAAAAACCATCGGACGGCTCGAACTCGCGGGCGCATTTCTGGCATCGGAACAGCGGTTTCACATATTCCAGCACGAGCCCGGCCCCTTCAAGGCGCGTGCCGCTTGTCACCGCTTCGAATGCGAATTCGAGGCACTCCTTCTGCACGGCGCTAAGTTCGCCGACGGTGACCCATATTCGTTTAATGGATGCGACCCGGGCGGCGGGTATTGATTCATCCACCGCCCTGATGATTCCCTGCGCTATGGCGAGTTCGTGCAACTCAATCCCCGTTCTCGGTTGGCCGCCCTATCTCTCCCAATACCACGTCAATTATAGCAGGAACCTTCGCTTTTATCGTATCGCTCATTTCCATTCCCAGCTCGAGCTTCTCGGGTTCGACGCCGATAATGATGATTTCCGGCGGCTCCCATCCGGAAAGCTCCGCCAGGCCTATCGACTCCTGCAGCCCGATATCGTGAAGCGATGCCGAGAATCCGGGACGCTTCGTCTTCCCCTTGAGAGCGTCTATATCGAAGCGGTATATGTCCCCGGGATTCCCGCCGCCCTTTACGGCATCGATGATTATCGCCTTGCTTATCCCCTCGAAATGAATGAGCGTATCCGCAAGCGCACAGCCGGCGTCGATGACTTCGACGCCGGCCGGTAACTTCTCATCCATCAATTTTCTGACAACCGCCACCCCGACCCCTTCGTCGGAAACCAGTATATTACCGACCCCGATTACAAGTACTTTATTCATCGGCTACGCCACTCGGAACTCCGACAGGCTGTGTCCGTCCGTGTCAATCAAATGTACGGCGCAGGCGATGCATGGGTCGAACGCCCTCACAACGCGCGCCGGCTCTATCGGGTTCTTGACATCGGCGACGGGGCATCCGATGAGCGCCTGCTCGATTGCGCCGAGGCTGCCGTCGTCGGCTCGCGGGCTGCAGTTCCATGTCGTCGGAACGACGGCCTGGTAGCTGCCGATCTTGTGGTTCTCCACCTTGATCCAGTGCCCGAGAGCCCCGCGCGGCGCTTCGGTGAGACCCACGCCCATCCCGGTTTCGGGAGTTTCGAATTTCGTATGCACCGGTTCGCCCGGCTTCAATTTAAGCACCCACTCGGCGCATGCGTCGGCGACGAGTTTGCATTCGAGCGCGCGGGCGGCGTGACGTCCGAGCACCGAGAACAAGTCGCCCACTTCGAGCCCGAGGGAATCGAGCGTGTCGCCGACCAGCTTCTTCGCGGTCGGGTTGTGCCCGGTGAGATACTCGACACCCATCCTCGCAAGCGGCCCGACCTCGACAACCTTGCCGTCGTAGCGCGGGGCCTTGAGCCAGGAATATCCGTTGCCCGCATCCGGCACCGTATCGCCGTCGTATGGATGCGCCCCCGAGACCGATTTGTATCTCGAATTGCCGACATACTCGGCTATCTTCTGATGGTCGAAAGCGACGGCCTTGCCGTCGATATACACGCCCGGCGTGATGAACTTCTCGGTCCCGGCGTTATTCGTCTCGAACACGCCGTAGGCCAGTAGGTTGCCGCAGCCGGAGCCGACATCCCAGTACTGCGGGTATGCCTTCGCGACCGCGATCACGTCCGGGATGTAGACCTTGTCGACAAACAACTGCAGTTCCTTAATGTAGGACTGGTATGCGGCTATCTTGTCAACGTTCGGACGCTGCGATGCTCCGCCCGGGAAGATGGCTATCTCGTGCGGCATCTTACCCGACCAGATAGCGAGAGCCTCCTGGGCTTTCCTTCGCATTTCGAGCGCCTCGACATAGTGCGCGATGGCCGCGAGGTTCAGGTCGGTATCCGTGATGTAATCACCTTCGAACCTCGGCAGAAACGGCGCGAGGGCGTTCCACCGCTCGCTCTTTACTTCGCCCGCCGCCCAATCCTTCAGTTTGTTCAGTTTGCGGTCGTTGCCGGTATAGTCGAGTATCGCCGTGATATCGACATAGTCCAGCGCCGCGAGGTGATAGAAATGGAGTATGTGCGACTGAACATAGTTCGCACCGAGCATCAGGTTCCTGAGAATCCGTCCGTTGTCCGGCGGGTTTATCCCGAATGCCATGTCGATACAAAGGGTCGATGCCTGCGCATGTGACGATGGGCACACACCGCATATTCGCTGAGTGATCTGCGGCGCGTCGAGCGGATTCCGTCCCTTAAGGATCGCTTCGAATCCCCTGAACATCTCGCCCGCGACATGCGCATCGACAACCTTACCGGCTTCTACCTCGACATCTATCTTCAGGTGACCTTCTATCCTCGTGATTGGATCGATTGTTACTTTAGTTGCCAATGTCGCTCCCTCCAGCCGCAGCATTTCGCTGCGCTAAAATTGTTGAGAAATCAGGCGGTAAGATGCATCTGCCTTGTAACTTCATCGATAACTTCATCCGGCAGTTTTGCATAAAGCCCCTCGTTATGGTCCGGGAATGTGGGTTCAGTGCATCCGATGCATGGCCCGCCGCTCTGGACGCACCAGTTCGTCTTGCTGTCCCAGCTACGCAATGGCGCATCGCAGTGCGATATCGCGCCCTTGCAACCGAGCATTATCAGGCAGCCATCATCGCCGTAATCCTGGGCATAGACTCCATCGGCGAAATAGCCGCGGCGCTCGCAGTTGTCGTGAACCGTCTTGCCGAAGAAAATCGTCGGCCTGAGGTCCGAATCGAGCTCCGGTATGCCGAACAGCAGAACATGCGCAATCGTCCCGGCTATCCAGTCGGGATGCGCAGGACACCCGGGGATATTTATCACCGTCGCTTTCGGTATCACCTCGGCGAATGATTTCGCCTGGGTCAGGTTGCCGTTCGCGCCGGGAATCCCGCCGAATGTCGCGCAAGCCCCGATCGCCAGCGTGGCCTTGGCGGCCTCGCCGAGATCCTTTATCCATTCCAGCATAGGTACCGGTTTGCCATTCCTTTCGCCCACGGTGCAGAAATCACCGTTCGCGCCTATCGGTATCGAGCCCTCTACCGCGAGGATGAATCCACCCTTCTGCTCCTTCAACGCTTTTTCAACCATCGACATCGCGACATCGCCCTGACCCGCCATCACGGTCTGGTGGAATTCCAGGTTGATGGTGTCAGTCAATAATTCAACGATATCGGGATGCGCGGCATTGAGCAGCGATACGGAACACCCCGAGCACGACTGCCCCTGCATCCAGATGACAGGAGTATTCGATGCCCTTGCCTTCGCGGCCGCCAGTACAGCTTCCCTGGCCTGGTTCGACACTTTCCGCTCGGCCGCGGGTACAGCACATCCTGGAATGGCGGTGGCCATTCCAAGCACTGCGAAGGCTTTCAATAAATCTCGACGTGTAACTTCCATGCATAGCCTCCGACAAAGTGATAATTAAATTTCATTAATCCGGCTTGTGAATTGTAGCACATACTCATTAAACAGGAAACATTATTTCAAGGAAAATCAAGATTTTTACATTTCGTTGACATACGTAATAATTAGCACGTGCAAATTGTGACAAGCGCGAAGCTTAGTATTTAGTGGCATCACAGCGCAACCCCCATAATTACTTATACACCGGGTACAATTAAAATCAGGAATGTATCCTGATTGAATAGCATTAAAATTTTTACGGGGTAAATAATATCCGTTATTATCAGTATAAGCTGATAATTAATGGGTAATCAATAATAACTGTTCAATACTGATATTACACGAGTTCACTGATAACCTGCCCGACAACTTCGATTACCGCGCTTTCAACCTCCGGTGACAATGGGTCCCCTATCTCGAACCCCTTGCCTTCGACCCCATAAACTATCACCTTAGATGGCAATTGGCCGAGTACCCGCGCAAGTTCAATCGCCTCGGGTATGCTGAACGCGTGTGTCGAAAACCTGAAATATTCCACCGGCATCTTCTGCTCGGTTGCGTCGAACCGGAATATCCTCCCTGTCTCGGAACCTGATTTTACAGCATCGAGAAGAATCACCGTCTTGGCATCTTTCATCAAATCGAGCAACTCCGAAATTTCACCGAAATTGACCAGCACGCTCACCCCTTCGGGCACTTTATCCATGAGTTGCTGCGCGATGCAGAGCCCGGCCGCGTCATCACCGCGATACGGGTTGCCGATGCCGATTACAACAAACCGATTTCCATTCTCCATTTTAATTTCCCTCCTGCTATTCTCTTTCAATATTAAGTTTCAAAAAGTGGCATGAGCAGGAAATGCATGGGTCATAGTTCCTGACGACCTGTTCGCATTGCCACTGGAGCTTGTCATCGGACAGGTTGAGGTTCGCCTCGACAAAATGCCTGAGGTCATCCTCGATTATCCCCTGGTTCTGGGCGGTCGGCGGGACGATCTTGGCATCGCGTATCAGGCCGGCGTCGTCGATTTCATAGCGATGGTAGCACAGCCCGCGCGGCGCTTCCGACGCCCCATGCCCGACTCCCGCTTTCGGCATTACCTCGATGAACGGCGACTCGGGCGGCTCATAGGCGTCGATGATTCGGATGGCTTCCTCGATGGCGTAGAGGCATTCCACGCTCCTTGCGATTATGCTCTTGAAAGGGTTGCCGCAGAACGGCTCGAGGCCGGCTTTCCGGGAGACATCCTTGCAGCGCTCGGTCAACTGGTTGAAACAGTTGTTGAATCGAGCCAGCGGACCGACGTGATAATTGCCGTGGGCCACCCGGATGCTGTGGAGTGATGTGCTGTGTTTGACATGCTGTTCGTGGAAGTGGTTTGTGAAATCCTGCAGCTCGATATCCAGCCCCTTGTTCGAGACCACCCTGCCCTCGTTGAACGGGTATTCATCGGGATGCCTCAGGCAGACATATTCATAGTCCTGCTCGAAGTCGGGGAACGGAAGCGCGCCCGTCCAGATGACCGTCTCCTCGGCATCCAGGAGGGCATTCTCCAGTTTTTCACGCAGCGGCTTAAGCTCCTTCTTGGTCGGGACCTTGTACCATCCACCCACGCGCGGATTTATCGGATGTATCTCCCTTCCGCCGAGAAACGCGACGACATCATTGCCGAGCTTCTTCAGCCGCAAAGCCCGATGTACCGCATCGGGATGATCCTTCGCCATCTGGATGGCATCCTGGTAACCGAGGAAATCCGGCGCGTGCAGCATGTATACATGAAGATAATGGCTTTCGAGCCATTCGCCGCATACGAACATGCGCCTCAATTCCCTGATGGGCCCCCCGATCTTCACCCCGCATGCGTCTTCCATGGCGGTCGACGCGGCCATCTGGTATGTCACCGGGCATATGCCGCAAATCCGGGCCGTAATGTCCGGCGCCTCGGTGAATTTCCGCCCCCGGAGGAACGCTTCGAAGAAACGCGGCGGCTCGAATATCCGCAGCTGGACTTCCTTCACCTCGTTGTCCTTCACCTTGACATGCAGCGCGCCTTCACCTTCCACGCGGGCAAGGTAGTCGGCTTTGATCGTTCTATTTGTCATGGGCTTCACTCTCTTTTCGGAACGCTTCCGCGTATGCATTGAATCCGCGGAACGCCCTGCTGATATCGGCGTCCTTGACACCGAGCTCGGACCATTGTTCGCTCAGGGACGAAGTGTTCGGGGTTTCCTTGGGACCGAAACACCCGTAACACCCCCGGTTATATGACGGACACAGCGCGCCGCATCCCGCCTGCGTGACCGGCCCGAGGCACGGCGTGCCCTGGGAAACCATCACGCAGATATTCCCGAGCTGCTTGCATTCCATGCAAAGGCTGTGCTTCGGGATACTCGGCTTGCGCCCGATTAAATAGGCGCAGATCAATTCGACAAGTTGCCATTTATTGATAGGGCATCCCCGCAGCTCGAAATCGACATTGACATGCTCCGAAATCGGCGTGGATTTCTTGAGCGTGTCTATGTATCCGGGCGATGCATAGACTATCGAGATGAAATCGTCCACGTTCTTGAAGTTTCTCAGGGCCTGGATGCCGCCCGAGGTCGCGCACGCCCCAAGGGTGATAAGGACTTTCGACTGGCGGCGTATCTTGTGAATCCTCTCCTCGTCGTGGGGAGTGGTGATGGAGCCTTCGACAAGGGACACGTCATACGGCCCTCTCATTTCCGCCCGCGTCGCTTCGGGGAAATATGCAAGGTCGATCTCCCCCAGCACCGCGAGCAGTTCTTCCTCGCAGTCAAGCAGGCTGAGCTGACAGCCGTCGCAGGATGCGAATTTCCAGACCGCGAGTTTGGGCTTTCTCTTGTTTGCCATGTTATATCTCTCGTTTCTCGAAGAATTGTTTAATCTCGGAAAACTTGAAAACCGGGCCGTCCTTGCAGATAAAAAACGGTCCGAGCTGGCAGTGCCCGCAATGGCCTATCCCGCATTTCATGTTGCGCTCCATCGAGACGTATATGTCGGAGTTCTCGACGCCGCGCTTGTTAAGTTCCTGGATAGTGAACCGCATCATCACTTCGGGGCCGCAAACCAGAGCGGTCGTATGGTATGGGTCGAAGCTCGCCCTGGGTATGAGCGATGTCACGAGGCCGACATTGCCGCGCCATCCGCTCGGCGCCGTATCCACGGTCAGGTGCACATCGAGATCAAACCGGCCGCGCCATTGTTCAAACAGCTTGGGGAAGAGAAATTCCTTCGGCGACCTGGCTCCGTAGAGGACGACGACCTGACCGTAGCTCTCACGGTGCGCGAGTATGTAATATATGGCGCCCCTCAGAGGGGCGGTTCCGATGCCGCCGATGACGATCACCACGTCGTTGCCTTTCGCCTCATCCAATGGCCACCATGTTCCAAGAGGCCCCCGGACACCGATTATGCTGCCCTTCTTCAGTTTGCAGATTGCGGACGAGACCGTACCGATGCTCCTCACCGTATGAACGAGCTTGGAGTTGTCCGTCGGGTCGCCGCTTATGGAGATCGGTACTTCACCGATGCCGTAGGCATAGAGCATGTTGAACTGCCCCGGCCTGAAAGAGAATTTCTCCTTGCTCACAGCGGGTTCAAGTTCGAGGGTGTGCGAGTCATGCGTCTCCCGCGTGATGCGCTGGATCTTGAAACGATGCGTTACCATCGGTTCCGTCGCTGTAATCGCCATCTCTACCTCCCTCCCTTGCTGACATCGCCGTAGATGTCCAGCATCTGTATTCTCGTCGCTTCGAGCAACGCCGACATTGTCGCTGTCGTGCGCTTCAGAAGCTCGTATCCGATCTCATGATTCGAATCGCAAAACTCGCGAAGCCCTTGTCCTTCGATGCAGATGGCCCTCGTGAGCTCGACCGCCCTTACGTCGAACCGGCACTGGTATGGGGGTATCAGCCAGCAATAACCGAGTATCTGGTTCTCGCCGACGGTCGTGATGATAATGGAACCCCGCTCGGGCGTGAATACTTCAAGCGCGACCTTGCCATGGAGGATCAGGTAGAAGCAATTGCCGGGCTCGTCTTCCCGCATGAGGAATTCCCCGGGATTGAATGCAAGTTCCCTTGCGCTCAAGCTGACTTCCTTGATGTGATCGGGATTCAGGCCCTTGAAGAACGGGTGTTCCGAAATTATTCGCTCAATTTTCTCCACTTTGGTCTCCTTTCAGTCATCAGGAATGATCGCCGTATATATCCAGCAACTGCATCCTCGTGGCTTCAATACGCTGCCCTATCATCCGGGCGACATTTTTGCTGACAACATAGCTCAGATGGGGATCCTTGGCGCACCTCTCCCGCAGGCTGACAGCCTCGATGGTGATAGCCCTCGTCAGTTCGATGGCCTGTGCGTCGAAACGCCACTTGTATGGCGGCACCATCCATGACCACCCGAGCATATCCCCCTCGCCCATCGTCTGCATCACTATCGCTCCCCGCTCCGGGGAGAAAGTCTCGATGGCGACCTTGCCGTGCCGTATCAGGTAGAGCCTCTCGGCAGGTTCCCCCTCGTGGAATATGAATTCACCGGGATTGAACCGCGCTATCGACGCGTTCTCCGCGATGAATTCGAGGTACTTGTCATCCAACTCCTGTATGAACGGGTGATCGCTCAGGATCCTCATCATCGTCGCGATGCTCTTGTTGATATCGGGAACGCATGTGCGGCATTTTATTTCGCCGCCCCGGATGCCCTTCACTTCCTCGGTTATGTCTATCCCCGCCGGGCACCATGTGATGCATCTCCCGCAGCCCACGCAGCCGATCGCGTCGAACTGGTCCTGCCATGTCGCCAGCTTGTGGGTGATCCACTGGCGGTATCTCGAGCGCGGGGATGAGCGGGTGCTCCCGCCGTGGATGTAGCCGAAATCGACGGTGAAACAACTGTCCCACTTGCGCCAGCGTACTGCCGTATCCCCTTTCAGATCGCTGGTGTCTTCTATGATATTGCAGAAACACGTGGGGCATACCATCGTGCAGTTGCCGCAGGAAAGGCAACGCGTCGCGACATCGTCCCAGTGGACATGCTCATAACTGCTGTAGAACAGTTCTTTCAATCCGGCGGTTTCGAGCTCACGCCCCATCTTGCCGGCGGCTTCCTCGAGAAGCTTGCTCCCGAGGCTTGTCGCGTTCTCATCGGCGCGCGGTACCGCCATCCCATGGACGATCTCCTTGCCCTTCTCGGACCCGGCCTCGATCAGGAAATAATGGTTGTCATCCTTGATGACTTCCGTCAACGCGAGATCGAAGCCCCAATCCGCCTTCGGGCCGGTGCCCATCGACGTGCAGAAGCAGGTTCCGCCGGGCTCGGTGCAGTTCACCGCGATGATGAGCGTATTGTCCCTTCGCGATTTGTAAATTTCGTCGACGAAATCACCGTTGAGGAAAACGCTGTCCTGTCTCTCGATCGCCTTCAGATCGCAGGGCCTTACGCCGAAGAATGCCCATTTCGGCATATCGCCGTTGTTCTTCACCACCTGGAACCCCGTACCCTTGCGCTTGGCTTCCCACAGGGCGACCGATGAAGGGTGGAGGTATTTCTTCCAGGAATGCTG
>CAZSPL010000096.1:0-13465 GCA_964608735.1 uncultured Planctomycetota bacterium
GGAGGAAAATGAAAATCAGCCCGCGAAGTCCCCTCATGGTGCCTCCTTGGTGCATTTGCTGGCGTATCTAAGTTTACCACAACCAGGGCGGGGCAATAAATCCCCCCATCCCTCTGCTATAATATTCCCCGCATGACGACCGACCGTTACAACCGTCAACTCCTTCTCGACTCCTTCTCCCTCTCCGACCAGCAGACGCTGCTCCAGTCGCGCGTCGCCGTCGCCGGACTCGGCGCCCTCGGCACACATCACGCTGAGATGTTCGCGCGCATGGGCGTATGGACCCAGTTCCTCATCGACCGCGATTTCGTCGAACTCGACAATCTCAACCGACAGGCGCTGTTCACCGAAAAGGATGCCGCCGACCGAATCCCCAAGGCCGAGGCCGCGAAACGTCACCTGCTCGCGATTAATTCGGAGGCGCGATATATCGCCCACGTCGACCACCTCGGCCCGCGCAATATAAAACTGCTATTGAAAGATGCCGACCTCATCATCGACGGCACCGACAATTTCATCACGCGATATCTTATCAACGACTATGCCCGCTCCACCGGTAAGCCCTACATCTACTGCGGAGTCGTCGGCTATGAAGCCGCATGCTTTCCCATCCTTCCGGGCGGATCATGCCTGCGATGCCTGTTCCGCGATATACCCGATGCCTCCACCGAACCTGCCTGCGACACATCCGGCGTATGGCCTCCCGCCGTATCTCTCATCAGCAGCCTTGCCGTCGATCTCGCCCTGCGCTGGATTCTGCGCAAGATTCCCCCCGACGGCTGGCCCATCTACCACATCGATCTCGCCGAACACATCATCGGCGCGAAAAAACTTTTGACTAAAAGCGACCCGGCCTGTCCCTCATGTCATGGAAAGTATGATTTCCTGGATCTTGATGAAACCGACGCGATACACATGTGCGGCACTGACACGTTCCAGGTGCTCGGGTCAGGAAAAACCGTGAATTTCGATGCCGTCGCCGAAAAAATTATGGACGTGGCCCACGTTAATGACCGGAGATACTTCCTCGAAATTGAGACCGCCGATGGCGCGCTGATAAGCCTTTTCCGCGACGGACGTGCTATAATACGAGGCGCGAGTGACTCCGGAAGGGCCAAGGCCATATATGACAAGTACATCGGAAGCTGATACTGTGCCAGAAGCTCGTCTGTATTGCTTAGATAATGAGTAACTTTTACACAAAAACCTTGACTTCAACCGGGCGTTATAATTTACTTTCATACGTCCAATCCCTTATGAGGTGATAAAATGCTTTTGCTGAAGCGGAGCGTGTTGATTTTTATTATTGCCCTCCTACCGTTGACCGTTTTCTCCGGATGCGAAATGGCCGCGAGCTATCTGCTCTACGACCTCATCTCCGGCGGGCCGATCTTCGGCGGCGGTGGTGACAACACCACTCCCGATGTTACGAATCACGACCCCGCGATTGTCACCCTCCAAGCGCTGCCGAATTCCATCTCCATCGGTGGAACCATCACCCTTACATGTGTGGCTACCGATGAGGACGACGATCCGTTGACGTATCACTGGGAAGCGAGCAAGGGCGAATTCAGCGACGATACCGACAATATCACCCTCTGGACCGCGCCGACAAACAACACCGGCATCTTCCAGATCCTGTGCACTGTCTCTGATGGCCAGGGCGGCTCCGATATCGGGTCCGTAGAGGTCCAGGTGACTCTGTAACCGTGCTTGACTTGAGTTTAGAGCGGATGATAAGATTCGCTCTGATTTATCCGGCTTATTTCTTATTGCTGTAAGCCTGAATTAAGCGAGGAGATTGCAATGAACCGAAGCACAGCTATTCTGCTTTCTGTTTTCCTGTTTCTCATGCTGCCCGTGGCAGCGCTGGCCGAGCCGACGATTAACGGACCGAGCGGGCTCTTTATCGCCCCCACGGCCGACATCGCACCCACCGACCACGCATGGATAGCCATCAACTTCCTCGACCTCGATACCATCATCATGCCCGATCAATCTGTCGAAGGCGGCACTGTATGGACCGCTCTTCTCACAGGCGGTATCGCCGACAACTTCGAGGTCGGACTCGGATTCAACTTGCAGGAAGAGAGCTCCAACGGCGTTCTCTTGAATGCAAAATTCCTCATCATCGATGATAACCCCGACGAATGGTATCCCGCTGTCGCCATGGGCGGAATGCTCAGCCAGTTCAGCGGCGAAAACAGCACCACCTTCTACGCCGTCGCGAGCAAATTCTTCTGGGTTTCGGAAGAAGGCTATTATGGCGGAAGCTGTCATTTCGGCATCGACCTGGCTGAAATCAACGACGATTGGGAACTCGAATACTTCGCCGCCGCCGACCTCAGCTTCACTGAGGATATCGTCGCCATCGCCGAATGGAATGAGGACAACGACATGTTCGGTGACGGTTTCACCTATGGCGTGCGCTACTATTTCAGCGACACGACCACGGGGCAGGCGGGATTCGTCGACGGTGACCTGACCATCGGCGGAGCCTATATCTTTTAAGCATGACCTTCACGAGTGGCGCCGCATTAATCTTTGACGGCGCGATGTGGTGATAAAAAATCGCCCCTGCCAACGGCGGGGGCTGAATTATGAGATTGATGATAATTCTGAGAATGTCGAAAACTTTAGCGAAAGTCGCGCCGGCGGTAACGCTGGCGTTCCTTTTAATCATCGCGGCCGGCTCCGCGCCCGCATCCGCACAGGTCGATTCCGACCAGATCCCCGGTTTCTTCATGGACTTCATGGTCTTCTACTCCTCCGGTGATATCGACCAGATGGCGAAATATGTCCATCCCGACCGCGGGCTGATCCAGAACAGCTTCCTTCTCACATATGACGAAGTCAAAGAGGATTTCCAAGCCCTCGGCAAGACTAATAAAAATATCCAGTATATGAAAGTTATCTTCAACTACGGATATTTCCTCAGCGAAGATTACTACCGCGCTACATGCTGGGTCGAATATCGCGCCGCCGACTACACGCAGCAAGTCCCCACCGTGTTCGTCTTCGAGAACATCGACGGAAAGTGGTACCTCGTACAGACCGAGATGATCGAATTCTTCGACCAGTTCCGCCAGTTCGAGATCCTCTCCGTCGGATTCGTGCCCGAGATCGAAGCCGAGACCAGCACAGGGCGGCTTTATAAATCGCTCGACGCCGCGAAAGCAGGCAAGGCCACAGTTCTCTATTTCTTCAGCCTCATGGATATCTACGGCGAAGTGAACCTCGAATTCTACCTCGACGTCATGAAGAAGTACGGTAAGCGCAATGACATCTTCCTGTTCGCCGTTACCGACGACAACAAGACCGATGTCGACGCGTGGATGAAGAGGAACGGACTGAATTTCGTCTACCTCAGCGATGAGAAGAGCCTGGTTCACTATGATCTGGGAATCCTCATTCATCCGATGATACTGGTCCTCGACAAGGATGGCAGGCTTGTGATGATGACGAGTTGGAAATATCCGCGTGATATCGAAGTGGATGAGAACTACCGCACCCCTTCGCAGGGGCTTGTTCTCGATATGATCGATTATGTCCTTTCGAAACCGGCTGTCACGGAGTAGTAAATATTCGCCCATAATGCCCCGGCGTATATAATCCGGTTAAAGCAGGGCATCAATAATAGTGGAATACCATTCAAGCACCGGGGCTTAACCGCCCCGAAGAAAAAAAGATTTCTTATAGAAGGGTGATGTGATTGAGAACTAACGAGAATAAACCGGACATCTTCATGAGCCGACCGAGCTATGACGAAGGCGCCCATTTCGCCCTGCCCGGCGATGGGGATGTCGCCGAGTTCCTCGACTACATCGAAGACATGACTCTGATGCTCGGATGCCCGAAGTGCCGGTCGTTCGATGTGAGAGAAAGCATGATGTGCGGAGTTAAAATGCTGGTATGCGGTGATTGCGGATTTACCGACAGGGCCCCGAAAGTGAATTAGCATCAGCAGAAGTAAAAATAAACCCCCTCTTCGAGGGGGTTTTTGCATGCAATGATAATTCGCCTACTCCCCGCTCTCGCCTTCCTGTGATTTCCCTTCCCCCTCCGGTGCCTGCTCATCTTCCCCTTCCGATTCCCCCGGTTTATATTCGCTGATTCCCGAACCCGATATCTTTATCCACTGATTCTTTTCAAGATATTCATCCTCGCCCGGCTGCTCTTCCTCGGTTATCTCGAACTTGAATTCCTCCGCCAGCATGTCGAGAAGTCTCATGGGAAGCCATTCGAGATAGAACAGAGACAGATCCGGCTGCACGTTCCATAGCTGGTCGTCATACTTGCAATATTCCCGCCCGTATAACAAGTCGACCTGGTGGCGCTCGATGCAGTAATTCTGCATGTTGACCCAGACATAAAGGTCGCTTATCCACTCATCCCATTCCTGCGCCGTCGGCGGGATATAGAACACACCGTAACGCTCATCCCTGTATGTCCGCTGGATGCTGACCTCCTGGGCATTAACCTGCTTCAGCAGCGCTTTCATCCTGTCCCCGCCGATGACGCCGCCCAGATGCACGTTGCTCAGGAAATACCGGATGCCCGCACCTTCGGCAGGGAAATAAGCGCTGTCCGTTTCCGATGGCTCGTCCATCCAGTCGTCCCACACCCGCGATATATGCCCCGCGATATACCAGGCAGTTCCCCCGAACACATCCTTCGGCGGCTCTTTCACCTTGTAATGGCGAACCACCAGGTGACCGGAGTTGTCGAAAACCGATGTCGTGCACTGGACCGTAAAATCCGAATTGAGCACCGGCGACGCGCCGAAGTAGTATGGAAGCACCGGGAGCCATGCACCCCCGGGATATTCCAGATAGAGGTCAAGATAATCCCACGGTTCGAGGACCGATGTGCTTACGAAATATGCCCCGGTCCCCTCGGGGAACTTGTAGATCCCCTCATCCCTCATGTCGTTCGCCGCGTCTTCCGATTGCGGAACCGCCACGCTGCCAACCTCGACATCCCACTTCAATATCTCCCCGCCCGATTCCTCGGCGCGGATATCCGACGGCGCGATTACCGTTGCGAGAAGCCACAGCATGAAGAGCAGCGATATTTTACTTGCCGTTTTCAGCATTTTTTCAACCCGGCGATAAATTATAGCATGCCTTAAGACACTAATTCCTTAATCCGGTTCTCTCTTTCCCATTAATTACCGAGGTGATTTTGAACCCGGATGCCCGTTTCCGCATCTCATCCGTGGACGTGCCTGCATATTGAATGCCTGACTCCTTGGAGTCATATTGACACATTTCGGACGGCGGGGTATAATCCTTTACGAATAGTGCTGTTGAAGCCGGTCTCGATTCCCGCCCGTGGAAGTACCTCCCCAATCATGATAATTCGACGTGAAATAACCTCATTTTCCGTTTTTTGCAATAGATTCCATTTCATGGCAGAGGTTATTCGTATATAATTATAAGGTTAAGCCTGATGAGGAGTGATCATATGTATCGTAACTCAACTCGGGGATTCACGCTTGTAGAGATGCTGGTCGTCATCACGATCATCGGCATCCTCGCCGCCATGGCCCTCCCGAACTACATGAAGGCCAAGGATAAGGCCAAGGAAGGCCAGTGCCGCAATCATTTGCACATCATCCAGGCATCGCTCCAGAGATATTATCTCGACAACGGGCAGTTCCCGGCCTATATAGCGGGCGGAAACAAGACATCCTGGACCATCTTCCACCAGAATATCGTCTCGGTCAATCCGGACCTGGAATACCTTGTCGACCCGCTCATTGACAAAGGTTACATCAACTCCTATCCCGACAACCCGTTCACCGATGAAGACATGGGGATCAGTTTCCACAGGCTGACCGATTTCGGCATCACGGCCGAGGCGATGGGCGACCCGCGCTTCGGCGACCAGGGATGGACGATGGCCAACATGATGGATGACCCGAGGTTCTGGGATGCCACGCGCAACCCGGGCGAACCCGAGTTGTACTTCCATGATTCCCGCGGGATCGGTGAAACCGGAGTGCTGGAGGAGTATGCCTACGGTGGTCACGAAGTTACCGGCGGGCGCACACTCTCCATATACTGGCCCGGGCATTTCTTCTACCGCGCTTACGGCAAGCTCGATATGCAGCAGTCCAATGTCCCCGAAGGCGCCGCCAATCTGTGGGACTTCCGCGTCGCCCTCTATGAAGGCTACATAATGGGCGTCTACGGCTCACAGAACACAAAGGGGCTCGATATCATCAGGCTCAGCGGCGATGGCAACAACTACTACAGGGACCCGAACAAGAATTTCAACTACGATGTCCCCCTCGCGCTTCCCGAAGTCATGGGCGGCGGTGGCATTCCGAGCCAGCCGTTCCCCATCTTCCCCTACAAGGACCACCTCGACCGCTGGGTATTCGGTGCGCCTGACGGACGTCCCGACGGCATCATCTATGCTTTCAGCACCGATGGCTGGTCCGTGACCAAGTAAAATCAGCCCTTCAAAATCCACCCTTGAAAATCAAAGCCCCCTTCCCGGGGGCTTTCTTCATCCCGAGCCGCGCGCGTCAGCAAGCGGACACCGATCGAAACCCGGAATCCACCGCGTACCCCAAGTCTCGCGTTCACATCGCCCATTACAACATATCAACCCCATTCAGGTTGAATAGAGCGCGGTTGAATAATATAATTCTGAAGCGTCTCAAGGAGGCATGCCATGCGCCGCATGAAATGCACGTGCGGATTCATTCTGATTATTCTCCCGCTCGTATTCTCCGGGCTGCTACTCTGTCCACCGACCGTCGCTCTTGCCGACGAGCCTTGCCAATCGCCGCTGATATCCGCCGACGAACCCGCCATATGGTTCGCCGACCTCGAAGCGCAGGTCATCACCAGCAAGGGACGTTTCGTGATCCAGTTCCTTCCCGAAATCGCCCCTCTCCATGTGATGAACTTCATAGCCCTCGCCGAAAGCGAGTTCTACGACGGCATCACCTTCCATCGCTATGTCGAAGGATTCGTGGTGCAGGGGGGCGACCCCACCGCCACGGGCACCAGCGGTCCGGGCTACGGTGTCCCCGCGGAAATCTACGACCTGCCGCTCCACGTCAAGGGCGCAGTCGGGATGGCCCGGACTTCCGATGAAGTCAACCCCGAGCGGGTCTCATCAGGCTCGCAATTCTATATATGCCTCGATGATGTCCACCGCCTCGATAACAAATATACCGTCTTCGGGAATGTCGTAAGGGGCATGGATGTCGTCATGGAATTGCGCGAAGGGGATACCATCGAGAAGATCCGCGTACGAAAAGCTTCAAGACATTTCGAACAGGCTGTCGCCGAAGAAATTGAAAGGCTTGCAAATATCGACCTGGAGACTGATATGCCATATGAAAATCTGAAAGCTCTCGTGAAGACGAACAAGGGTGAATTCACGATGAAATTCTTCCACGACACCGCACCGAAGCATGTCGAGAATTTCATCAAGCTCGCGCGCGACGGATTTTACGACGGCCTCACGTGGCACCGCTATGTCGCGGGATTCGTCATACAGGGCGGCGACCCCGAAGGCACGGGCTCGGGTGGCCCGGGCTACACCGTCCCCGCCGAAATAAGCCCGAAGCATGGTCACGTCAAGGGCGCCGTCGGGATGGCCCGCACCGGAGACGATGCCAATCCCGAAAGGGCGTCGAGCGGAAGCCAGTTCTACATCTGCCTCGATGCCGCCTCGCATCTCAATGGCGCGTATACCGTCTGGGCGGAAGTCACATCGGGCATGGAGAATGTCCTTCTGTTGAGGGCGGGGGATACGATTGACAGCATCGAAATCCTTCCGGACAAGTGAGCCGGAATGTCGTTTCGTTTTCTGGTGAGTTGTGGATGATGAAAGCACAAGGAGGAAGTATGCCGTCACGATTCATAACCCTTATCCTGATTTTTTCCGTTTCGCTTCTCGCGTTCGCCTGCGGCGCGCCGAAGAATGAAGAACCCGCGCCCGTCCAGGGGAAATCGTACGAAGAAATACAATCCGAAGTATTCGGAACCGTCGCGGACTTCGACAAGGAAATCCTTGCCGGGAAAACCGAGGAGCTTGGTTACAAGCCGCCCGCCGAACGTCCCGTCTTCGGCGCCACCGCGACATATCCGCATCCCGATGTGAGCAATGCGAATTTCAAGCCGTCAGCGACCGACCCTCTTACAGGCGCGGATTGGAAAGACCTGCACGCGGTAATCACGACGACCAAGGGCGATATAGAGATCGAGTTCTATCACGATGTCGCGCCGCGCCACGTAGAGAATTTCGTCTGGCTCGTACGCGACGGCTTCTACGACGGTCTGAAATGGCATCGCTATGTCGCGGGATTCGTCATCCAGGGCGGCGACCCCAAGGGCACCGGCGAGGGCGGACCGGGCTACACAGTTCCCGCTGAATTCAGCGACAAGCAACACGTCCTCGGTGCCGTGGCGGCCGCGAGACTGGGGGATGAAGTCAATCCCAAGAAGGAATCCAGCGGAAGCCAGTTCTATATCTGCCTCGATGACGTCCACCACCTCGACAATGAATATACCGTCTTCGGAAATGTCGTAAGGGGAATGGATGTCGTCGACAAGCTTCGCCAGACTGATTACATGGAGAAAATCGTAATCGTCAACGTTAATGACATCGCCGCGGGCGAGCCGAGTGCGCCTGCCGAGCCCGCGGAAGAAATTGTTATCGGTGAATAGATACCCGGTTTTATTGGAGGAGCAGTGGCTATTCGTTATTTCATCGCTATCGCATGTATCCTTGTGATACTACCCGCCTTCGGTTGCGCGAAAAAAGCCCCGCCGCAGGACAACACCGCCGAAACGACATCTCAGCCGGAACCCGCCGCGCCGGAGAAAATTTCCGAGCGTTCGGCGGGATATCCTCGCCCCGATGTCGCCGCCGATGACTTCACCCCGTCCGAAACCGACCCCCTTACCGGCGCGGCATGGGATGACCTCATCTGCGTTATCGAAACCAACAGGGGCATCATCAAGATAAAATTCTTTCACGATGCCGCTCCGCGCCATGTGGAAAATTTCGCATGGCTCGCCCGTGACGGTTTCTACGACGGGCTGACGTGGCATCGCTACGTGGCCGGGTTCGTCATCCAGGGCGGCGACCCGGAAGGCACCGGCCAGGGAGGGACGGGTTATCAGATCCCCGCCGAGTTCAGCGAACACAAGCACCTGAAAGGCGCGGTTGCATCGGCAAGGCAGGGGGATGAGGTCAACCCGGAGAAAAAATCGAGCGGAAGCCAGTTCTATATCTGCCTCGATGACCAGCCCAATCTCGACGAAGGCGGCTATACCGTCTGGGGAAAGGTCATCCAGGGAATGGATGTCGTACTCGACCTGCGGCAAGGCGACCTCATGCAGGAGATTACGATTCGCGAAAAGCAGTAATACGGCAGCGCTCCGGACTGGAGGGCCGGGTACTCGGATTTTAGATGGATGATACACGACATACTCGCCTGCTTGGCGAATTGGCGAAATTCGTTCGGTCCAATGCCGGTGAAATCGCTTCCGGCTGGGAGGATTTGATGCGTCCCGTACTCGGCGACGCCCTCTCCGGCCCGGAGCATCATCACCGCGCCGTAAGGCTGCTCGAGATTCTCGCCGACATCCTCAGGGGAGATCCCTATGATTCATATTCGAACTACATAAGGCGCTTCCTCATCGACCTGACGCAGGCAGGCTACGGCACTTCCTGGATGCTCGAAACTCGCGACCTCTTCCTCGAATACCTCGCGCAGTCCGCGGCGAACATATACGGCTCCGACGACGATGACGCCGCCGAAAACCTTTCGCTCGAAATCCGCGACGCCCTCAGGGATTTCGCCGAGGGGGAAATCGGCTACTACATAATGCGTGACATGGCCATCGTCGCCGAGTCTCATATCGATGAGGCCATTGCGGGAAGGGATGCATCGCGCAAGGAACGCGAGATGCTTCTACGCGTCACCACCAAACTTCACACCGCCCTGTCACGACGCGATATCTTTGCGGGCCTGCTCGAATTGCTGTGCGAACTCACTCCACCCGCACAGGCCGCGGCGATTCTCACATTCAATAAAAGCGGCAACCTTACCCTCTCCGAAGTATACAGCCTCGATGATTTCCTGCCGGTAAAATCGGAAATCAACCTCAACGGCACCATCTATCACGACATCCTCCAGCATGGCGAAGAGCGCATACTCGACAGGAGCCGGATTTCCCAGAGCGTCGACCTCGTATTCCACCGGCTGTCGACCGTCGGCGAAAAAGTGCTCCGCGTACCGCCGCTCTCGGTCGCGGTGGTGCCGGTCTTTGCTGAAAAAATCTGCATCGGCGGCCTCGCGTTCTTCAACTTCACCCGCGAGGGAAGCTTCGGGGCCAACGACCTCGCGCTGCTCGGCGTCGTCACTCACCAGCTCGGCATCGCGCTCGAACGCGTGCTCTATTCCGAGAAAGCAGCGAGGCAACACAGGCGTATCAGGGCCGTGCTCGATATCGCCGAGACACTCAAGCCGGGACAGACGCCGAGGGAAGTCGCCGAGAATATCCTCGGCAAAGTCCGCGGCGCCATCGAATTCACGCGTGGTGCGATATTTCACCTCGATGACCGCGGCGAAATCATGCCCACCGGCGTCATCGATATCGAAGCCCCCCTCGACCTGCGCCAGATAGACTTTCCCGAGGAATCGGAGCAGCTTCTCGTGCTTGCTCTTCAACGCAATGAAATAATCCACATCGAGGATCTGTCATCCCACGATGAACTCCCGTGCGTCGAGCTTCCGTCGCCGGTGAAGGGCGTCACCGAGGGAGCGCTGATCATCGCGCCCATGTCCATCGATGAGTACCCCGTCGGCGTGCTGCTCATGTACAGCCGTGAAGCGCACGCGTTCGACAACGTGGAACTCGACCTGATGAAGGTCATATGCCAGCAGGCCGCCCATTTCCTCACGCGTTCCCTCGACTATGAGAGGCACGTTAAAAACAGGGCGGCGTTGGATGAAGAACGCAGGCTGGCGTCCGTGTTGCAGAAAAACCTGTCCCCGAAATCATTCAGGAAGGAACCGTGGGAAGTGCAGGTTTCGCTTTTCGCGGGCGATGCCATCGGCGGTGATTTCACCCTTGTCAAGCCTTCCGACGACGGGCTTATGGCCGGTCTCGGCGATGTCAGCGGGCGCGGCCATGCCGCCGCGCTGATGATGCTTCACACTTACGGCCTGATAAAAGGTGCATGGGACGACACATCCGAGCCCGCCGACGCGCTACGCCGCGTTAATGAAATACTGTGCGCTCATTATGGCAGCCTGCCGGGACGGTTCGCGCCGGGGGGATTTGCGACATGCAGCATAGTTTCCGCCACGTGTAAAAAAGAAATAAAACTCTCGGGCGCGGGCTCTCCACCCGTTTTCCTCTACAGGCACAACACCGGCGATGTCTTCGCCATCGAGCTGAGCGGCATTCCACTCGGCATCAACCCGGGAGCCGAATACGCCACGCAGAGCCTCGGCCTCGCCCAGGGCGACAAGCTCCTGCTCTACAGCGGCGGGCTGGTGTCGAGCGAAGATGCCGCCGGAGAGCCGTTCGGCATCGACGAACTGAACGCTCTCTTCACGAGGTCGGCCCGTTTCCCCGCGAGGGTGATACTCGATATCATCGACGGCGTGCTGCCGTACAGCGCCGGGGACCGGGATCTCGATGACCGCACGGCGATCGTGCTTGCGCTCGATCATCCCGGGATGAAGCGGCTTTCATTCAAGGGCAGCGACGAGGAGAGGGAATCGGCTTCGAACATGGTGATGAAAGCCGTCAAGCGAAGGACTGACAACCGCGATGTCGCTTTCGCCACGAGGCTCGCGCTCCATGAAATAGTCAAGAACGCCGTCGAGCATGGGAACAGGGGCGACGAATCGCTTGATGTCCATCTCGCCTATCTCGTCGGCGAAGATTTCATACATATTGCCATACGCGACTCCGGTAAGGGCTTCGACCCCGGCCTGCTGCGGCGCGGTATAGGCTCGGCGGGGATTCTCAGGGACAAGGGCAGGGGACTGATGATGGTAAAACAACTTATGCAGCGGGTCTGGTATGACCCCGCGGCGGGAGAGATGAACCTGTTCACGCGTTTCCCCGGTTCGGAGGACTGATAGTGGATAAATGCAAGCACAAAACGGGAATCATAATCGATCGAAAGGACTTGCGTGACCTTGTCGCGATGAACCTCAAGCTCGACGGTTTCGACGTGATGATACTCGAACGGGGCGATAAACTCGTCAAGACCACCGCCGGCGCCAAGCTCGACGCAGTCCTCATCACGCCGCAGTCCGAGGGCGAAGGGGAAGTCGACCCCGACCTGATGCGCCTCTCCGTTGAGGAAGCCACGGCCGATATTCCACTGATACTCTTCATTTCCGATCCCGCGAGATCCCTCACCGGTTTCGATTTCGTGCCCTACGATCTTGGCAATTCAGCGCACCCGTTCGACCCCAAGCTCCTCTCCGAGAAAATTCTCGAGACCTGCGGCAATTCATCGGCTGTCACCCCGATGGATGTCCTCAGCGTCCTTACGAAACTCCCCGGGGCCGACTGGATCGACCGCGAAATCGCCGAGCGGCTTCGTACCGGCGAAAAATTCAGTATGATCTTCATCGACATCGACCATTTCCGCGCATTCAACCGCAGGTATTCATACCAGAAGGGGGATGAGCTCCTGCAGGCGACGGCGAAAATGCTCTCGGAGGCCCTTGAATCCCATCCACACGCGCGGAATTTCCTCGGGCACCGTGGAAGCGACGACTTCGTCATACTGACCACCGACCGGTCGGTGGACGGCATCGGCGAGAAAATCGTCGAAGGCTTCGATGAAATGATAGGGCGTTTTTACGAGGTCCAGGACCTCGCGAGGGGCTATGTCGTTATAACCGACCGAAGAAGGAATGAGCTAAAAGTCCCGATCGCCACCGTATCGGCGGTCATTATCTCCTCATCAAGCCGCAAGCTCGAACATCCCGCCCAGATCTATGAAATAGCCGATGAGCTGCTTAAATACGCGAAGGCCCGGGGGATTCAACAGTCATATTGCATAAGCGAAAGCAGGGCTGATCTTTAACCGGGTAAGTTTATATTTTCCCGATTTCCTCGTTTTAGACTTGCCCGGATGCATCCTATCAAGTAGTAGTATGGATAATAATGATGCACGACGGTGCACCGATGTTCCATGGATTTGCTTCTTCTCCCGGACATGGGGGAGGCCGGTTCGCCGTCGGATTGATGTTGAGTGGTGGCTATGAATCCGGATTCGAGGATCGCGAAGAAATTTATCGAATGGTACCCCGCGCTGGTATCTATCGCGGCTGCCTCCATCCTCACCGTACTCGTCATCCATGAAAAACCCGAATGGCCCCCGCTGATTCTCGTCACGTTTTTCCTGGCATCCACCGTGGCCTACGCCCTCGATGTAAAGCTCCCATTCGCCGAAATCA
>CAZSPL010000097.1:0-13463 GCA_964608735.1 uncultured Planctomycetota bacterium
CGTTGTCGATGTACCACTTGATGGTGGATTCGATGTTCTCCACGAAATCGTAGCGTGGTTTCCATCCGAGCCTGGCCTGGATCTTCGATGTATCCACCGCGTGCCTGGCCACATGCCCGAGTCGGTCTTCCACATGCTTGATGAGGGATTCGGGCTTCTTTAACTGCTTGAGTATTATGCTGGTTATTTCGAGGACGTTTAACTCATTGGCGGCGCCGATATTGTATGCCTCCCCCTCGACGCCGTCCGCAAGGAGCAATTCATCGACGGCGGCGCAATGGTCGAGGACATAAATCCAATCGCGGGTCGACTTGCCGGAACCGTAAACCGGCAGCGGCTTGTTTTCGAGGGCATTCGTGACGAAAAGCGGGATGAGCTTCTCGGGATACTGGTACGGGCCGAAGTTGTTGGAGCACCTGCTGATGACGACCGGCAAGCCGTAAGTCGTGAAATAGCTGAACGCCAGCCTGTCGGCCCCTGCCTTGGATGCCGCATAGGGGGATTTCGGCATGAGGGCGTCGGTTTCGAGCGACGGTTTCCCCACCGCTTCGCCGTAGACTTCGTCGGTGGAAATATGCACGAACCGCTTGATGTCGTTATTCCGCGCCGCTTCGAGAAGTATGAACGTGCCGAAGACATCGGTCTCGATGAAGACCCCGGCGTCGAGTATCGACCGGTCGACATGGGTTTCGGCGGCGAAATGCACTATGTAATCGGCATTCCGGGCCAGTTCCCCGACAAGCTCCTCGTCGCGGATATCGCCGTGGAAGAACATGAAGCGCTTGTCATCCCATACAGGGCGCAGGTTGTCGAGATTGCCCGCATAGGTGAGTGCGTCGAGAACCATGATCAGCACATCGTCATGCTTTTCCAGCATGTACTGAACGAAGTTCGAGCCGATGAATCCGGCCCCGCCGGTCACAAGAATCCTTTTCATGCCGCGAAAACCTCTTTTTACAAATGCGACAAAATACACCCGGTTCCGGTTGAATTTCCTTTGCCGGATAAGCGCGGAATGCCATAAAATCAGCGGGACTGATACCATCCCGCAATACGAGTATATTTTACTACGTAACGATTACTGCCGCAAGACATATAATCCGGATATAGTGATGAATGAATCTATCTCCCCGCCCGCTTTCGGATATCTTCAATCTCCCCATCCGTCAATATCCGCCCGAACGACCGTATCCCGCACAGCTTGAATCCGTGCTTGCGTCCCATCTCGCCTATCTCAAGCACCTTGTCGATATCGATTTCACGTCCGAGGGTGTACGACTCGAATCTGCCTTCCAGCGCGAGAAGTATCGTCTCGGCGAGGCATGCATATGCGACATTTTCCGGCAGATCGAACTGCAATCCGAAATCGACCTTCTCGCCGGGATTGGTCGGAAGAAGTATCTCCCCCGATTCCATCACGAGGACATCGGCGCGTTTCGCGGCTTCGGAGCGGCTGACATCGGGCGGCATCGCGACATCGACCACCAGCGCGCCGGGCTTGAGTTTCATCACATCGACAATGCCGCCGGGTACGCTGCTCGATGCCACCACTATATCCGCCCTGCCGAGGACATCGTCGACGCCGGTCGCGACTTCGGCTTTCAGCCCGGTCTCCTGCTCGATGAGCTTCGAGAGGTCCATCAGCCTTTCCGGACGCGGGCTCACGAGGATCATCGCGGCGACTTCTTTCGCGAGAAGCCTCGACAACGCCTTGCCGATGGAGCCGGTGGCACCGATGACGCATACCATCGCTTTGCCCATATCGATGCCCATTTTTTCCGACGCGAGCCTGACGGCATCGAGGGTGGCGGAAACGGTGTATGAATTGCCGGTGGTCACCGCGATGGGGGAATGCTTCGCGACCGTCACCCCGGCGTCGCCCGCCACCGATGTGAACGCGCCGAGACCGATAATCGACGCCCCGCGCCTGGCGGCGGATTCGCAGCATTCCTCGAGCGCGGAATAGATGACCTCGGGTTTGTATTTCACTATCTGCCGCGGGGTGAACGTGATGCCGTACATGTAGCCCTTCACGGGGGTTCCATCCGATGAATGCACGCCGCGGATGCGGTTCACATAGAGCCACTTCTTCTTGCTCGCGAGCCATTCGACCATACGCCCCGGAAGCAGCCTCAGCCACGAGAACCGCCGGTCGCGGAAATAGTCCTGTACGGTTACGGGATGGATGATGAAACCGAATTTATTGGCGGCTTCGGCGGGTTTGTCGCGAAGCGAAACCGCCCTCGGCTTGATGCCGGATTCGAGTATGAGGTTGAGGTATTCATCCTTCAGCGTTTCATAGGGCATCTTCCCCGGGGGATCCTGCCCCGAGCGCTTGTAACCGAGATGCGCCACGAACATCGCTTCGAGAAGATTTGTCGCGAAACTTCGCCCGTTAATCTCCGGCGTGGTGGTGATAACCGTCTCGACCCCGCGCTCCTTCAACTCGGCAAGGTCTTCGGAGCCGAGCGCGTCGGTGATTATCGACTTGCCGGTAAGGTCCTCGGGAGCATAGCGGCGTATCAGCGGATAGTCGCCCACGATGATGTCGTTTCGCTGGAACAAGCGATTATAAACCGGGCGGCGGATGTTCTGCCGCTCGCCGGTGGGATATACGAATTCGAAGGGGATGTTCGTTATCAGCGGAAGCAGCAGGCCGGCGAGGCGGCGAATCCCGGCGAGGGAATGAATCGGCATATTCAGGTTGAGATGGAACGGAAGGTCGCCGAATGTCATGGCGCGCACATGCTCGGCGAGCACTTCGGCGAGGCCATAGCGGTCGACGCCGCTCATAATGAGCACGCGTTTCCCTGACAGCAGGCTTGGATGCTCCCTTACAATCTGCTTGATGACCCATCGTTCGAGCGTATGCTTCAGCCCCACGCCGTCCACTACCGGGGTCGTCTTCGCGGCCTGCACGAAGCGGAGGCTGTCCTGGTGGATGAAGACCCGCTTCCCGACTGAAAACACCACGTCCATCCCGCCAAGGCCTATGGCATCGACGTTGCCGTCGAGTTCCCTGATGAGAGACAGCGCGCGGAACTTGTCGCCGTCGGTGCCGATGCGGCGCACGTGGTAGCGCTGAGAGGCGAATTCATGCTCGAATTCGAAGTCCCTGAGGGATGAGCCGAGTGATATGCTTACGATGCGTTTCATTTGTCCGCGCGAACTCCAATGCGTCACAAGCGATGAATTATACCAGTTTGAGCGGGATATGGGGATGCGGCTTGGACTACAGGTACTTCTCCAGCTCCGATTCGGCGGATTTGAGCTCGATGGCGAGTTCCTTGAGCCTGCGATTTATCACGCCGACTTTCTTGTAATCGATGTATATCTCCGGGTTAAGCAAATCGGATTCGAGCGACGCCTTCTCCTCCTCGAGCCCGTGTATCTTCGCGATAATCACATCCGCGTGCTTCGACGATTCATCGACCACCTTCGCCCGTTTCGACGCTTCCCGCTCGGCCTGCCGTTTATCCTTGCGCCGGGCCTTCTCATCGGCCTTGTCACGCGATTCAACATCCCGCGCCGCCTGAACACGGGCGAGCTTTTTCTCGTGGTAATAGGTGTAGTTGCCGTGGAAAAGCTCGGTGCTGCCCCCGCTGAATTCCACCAGCTTGTCGGCGATGCGGTCGATGAACCGCCTGTCGTGGGATACGAACAATATCGTGCCGCGGAATTCCTCGAGCGTATCTTCGAGCGCTTCGCGCGACGGGATGTCGAGATGGTTCGTGGGCTCGTCGAGAATCAGAACATTGGGCTCCTCATCGAGCAGGATGGCGAGGGAGAGCTTGCTGCGTTCGCCGCCGGAAATATCGCCGACCAGTTTGATGACATCCTCCTCGCTGAACAACAGCGCCCCGAGCCTCGCGCGAGATTCCTGCTCCGTACGCTGGCGGCGGAATCTCATGTATTCTTCGAGGACCGTTCGCGAATGATTCAACTCCGTATGCGTCTGCGAAAAATATCCCCACTTCACCTTGCCGCCGAATCGAATCTCGCCGCTATCCGGCTTGATTTCACCGGCGAGGCATCGCAAGAACGTGGTCTTGCCTTCACCGTTGCGTCCGATGAATGCAAACCGCTCGCCGCGTCCGATCTGCAGGCTGATGCCGCCGAATAACTCGCGCCCGTCGAATGCCTTGAATAGCTCGCGGATCTCGAGCACCGACTCATGGCTTCGCTCGGGCTTCTTCAGCGAGAGTTTCGGTTTGGGGATGATTTCGCGCGGCTTTTCGATACGCTCCAACCTATCGAGTTTCTTCTGACGGTCCTTCGCCTGGCTTCCCCTGATTTTATCGGCGGACCATCGCGACACGAACCGCTCCATCTTGCCGATGCCTTCCTGCTGCCTGAGATATGCCGCCCACTGTTGTTCGAGCCGAAGCCGTTTGGCATCGAGGAATGCCGCATATCCGCCCTTGTATGAGTCCATCCCGAACGGCGTCAGTTCGAGTATGCGGTCGGTGACCCGGTTGATGAAGAACCGGTCGTGGCTTACGATGAGGCATCCGCCCTGGTAACCGGCGATGAAATCCTCGAACCACTCCACGGCGGGAAGGTCGAGGTGGTTGGTGGGCTCATCGAGGATGAGCATGTCCGGCTTCCCGAGAAGCAGCTTGCATAGCGCGAGGCGCGTGCGTTCGCCGCCGGAGAGGACATCGACCGGCTTATGCCAGTCCGTTTCCTCGAACCCGATGCCGAGAAGCGTGCGGCGCACTTCCGCCTCGTATTCATATCCCCCTTTGTGTTCATAATCGGACAACACGCTGGCGTATTTCCCGCCGAGCTTTTCGAGTTCTTCGCCCCCGGCGTGTTCCATCCCGGATTCAAGCTCCCGGAGTTTCTGCTCGATTTCCTTGATATCCGAAAGCGACTCGCACGCCTCGGTGTAGATATCGTTCTCGTCGTTGAATGCGGAAAATTGTTCGAGCACCCCGAGGGTGAAATTTTTTCCCGGCAGGACCACTTCGCCGGCATCGGGAGATTCGACGCCGCTGATTATGCGTATGAGTGTCGTCTTGCCGCATCCGTTGGGACCGACCAGCGCGACCTTCTCACCGTCCCCGACGAAGAAGTTGACGTCTTCGAACAGGTGCTGGGTGACGTAGGACTTGGCAAGATTTTTCACCATAAGGGTCATAGTTATGCTGGATGGATATTGTAGCCCTTGGGACAGTCCCTTGCGAGTATGTTGAGCGGATTCGTAACATGCGTTTGGGGACAGTCCCGCGGGCTTTTGCGTTTGGGGACTGTCCCGCGGGCTGCATGCGGATTTATGAGCTATAATGTCAGCGGAAGCTGTAGGAGAAAATAATGCCCGATGTAACTGTTGACCTCGTACGAAACGCCCTGTCAAAGGTCGAAGACCCCGAGCTGAAGAAAGACCTCGTCAGCCTCGGCATGGTGAAGAACATCGAGGTGGACGGCGGGAAGGTGACTGTCGAAATCCAGCTCACCACGCCCGCATGCCCGCTGAAAGACAAAATCCGCAAAGACTGCGAAGCCGCCATCAAAACGCTTCCCGGTGTGACCGAGGCGGTGGTCAATCTCACCGCGAAAACCACGGCGGGACTTCCGAACAAGGAAGCCATCCCCGGGGTGAAAAATATCATCGCGGTGGCGTCCGGCAAGGGCGGCGTCGGCAAATCGAGCCTCGCGGTGAACCTCGCTCTCGCGCTCGAACGCACCGGCGCGAAGGTGGGCATCCTCGACGCCGATATCTACGGCCCGTCCATCCCGATAATGCTCGGCATACCGTACGGCAAAAAGCCGCTGTTCAAGGACAACAAAATCGCCCCGCACGAGAAATTCGGCCTGAAAATAATGAGCGTCGGCTTTTTCGTCGAAGAGGATAAGCCGCTGATATGGCGCGGCCCGATGCTGACCAAGACGCTGGAGACGTTCATACGCGACGTCGACTGGGGCGAGCTCGATTACCTCGTTGTCGACCTTCCGCCCGGAACCGGCGACGTGCAGCTTTCGATTTCGCAGATGCTTCCCCTCACCTGCGGTGTGATAGTGACGACGCCGCAGGATGTCGCGCTGAAGGATGTGGTCAAGGCGGCGGAGATGTTCCGCGCGCTCGAAGTGCCGATATGCGGCGTCGTGGACAATATGAGCGTATTCACCTGCGACAACTGCGGCAAGGAGCATCGCATATTCGGCGAACGCTCGGCCGACAAGGTCGCGGGACAGATCGGCGGCGAGTTACTCGGCGAGATTCCGATCGATATAACTATCTCTCGGACAAGTGACAAGGGTACGCCGCTGCTATCCGACGATACCGGCGCGCAATCTAATGCCGGGCGCATCATCACCGACATCGCCACGAAGATGGCAGGCATCATCAGCAAACTGAATTTCGCTTCGTGTGAAAGAAGCGCGGGGTAGGATTCATTCCTCAAAGCTAATCCGCTCTTCGCATTTTTTGCAGTATTCGGCGTTTGCGGGATTCATCTCGCCGCAGTTGGGACATGCCTTTTCGCCGATGGGGGGCGGGACATATTCGATGCTCTTCCCGCACTCGCGGCATATAAGGGCGTCCTTCGGGTTTATTTCGGCGCAATGCGGACACAATGTGGTGGTGCCGGGCTTGTACTCCTCGACGACGTAGCCCGGCGCGCGATGCCTGAACCACGCGTAGAGCGGCAGGAATATAAACGGCAGGAAAACAACCCCAGCGCCCCAGAAATTCGCCGCCGGACGGCCATAGCCGCGCTTCATCGCGTCGTTCTGCACCCGCCACCCGATGAATCCGAAGAAATACCAGGCCGCCGCGAATGCGAAGAACCCTATCCAGAACCATGTTGACATCAGAGGTCTTGCACCTTGATAAGACGGATTGCCTTCCCGATGATGTCGGCCTCATCGAATTTCAAGTCCGGGAAATTTGGATTGGACGAGCGAAGCACCAGCCCGTCGGGATAGTTGTGAACTTCCTTCAGCATGATCCCCTGCTCCCCCACGCGCACCGCCGATATATCCCCCGCCTTCAGGAGCCCCTTCTGCGCGGGGGAGATGATGACCACATCGTTCTCCTCGACCCTGCTGCCGAGCATCGAATCGCCGACAACACGTACCGCGAAGAGGTCGGGGTCGCCGGGAAGCTCCGCCGAGGGAAGCATGAGGGATTCACCGGCATCGAGCGATTTGTAGCCGGTGGGTCCGCCCGCGGCGATGAGTCCCACCACCGGCACCTTGCGTATGCCACCCGCGGTTTTCGCGCGTCCCGCCTGGCCAACCACGAATTCAATCAGCTCCCCGAAATCGGGGAACTGCTTCTTGAGATTTTCGAGATAGCTTTGCGAAATGGCCGATGTGCGCATGGGAGATGACGCTTCTATCTCGCGAAGGATGTCGTCGTCGGTAAGCGGCTCATCGGCGCCATATGTCGCGCCGCGCGAACGGGCGAGCAGATAATCGAACGACACCCCGAGCGCGTCGGCGAGACGGCGTATGGCATCGGCCTTGGGAGGGTTGCGCCTTCCGCGCTCGATACGGCTCAAGTGCCCTTTGTCAATCCCGGCCCGGTCGGCGAGGTAATAGATTGTCCACCCATGGGCTTTCCTGAGTTTCTTTATCGTCTCGCCAAATTGTAGCGCCAGTTCATCCATTGCCAAATGTCAACATTAAAATTATATAGAACGTTGAGCCGAAAAACAAGGCAGTAAGATTCCCTTTACTTAATATCACTTCTTTTTGATCGTTCCTGCACCGGAAATGCTCTGTGTGACCTTCGGGTCGCCTATATACGTCACGCTGCCGACGCCGCTCACCTCGACATCCAGTTTATCGCTCACGTTCACCACGGCGCTTCCAGCCCCGCTGATGGACAGGTCACACACTTTGCATAACAGCTGATCGGCGTTGTAGGAGCCGGTACCGCTGATGCTCACATCCTGGCGCTCGGCTACGCCCGAGATATCGAACGAACCCGCGCCGGAGAGGCTGATATCAAGCTCATACGCGCTAAGATTGCTGATTGATGTATCCGCTGCCCCGCTTATATCGACCGACAAATCATGGGTGTTGAGATCGGGCACCGCGATCTTCGCCTCGCCTGATAATTCGACCGCATTCAAATCCTTGACTTTTATCCGTATCTCGATCCTCTTGCTTGGACGAATCGCCATACCGGGCGTGTCGAATTCTATGCTCAACTCGTTTCCGGTTACGCTCGTGACAATCTTCTCGAGGATATTGTCATCCCCCTCGATTTTCAGCGATTCCACGCCTGATTGCTCAATGAGGATATCGGCGGCGATGGACATCGATATGGCGTTGAATCCTTCGACATCTCGCTCTTGCGAAATGATGTTGCCGGAACCGGTGGTGTAGAACCGGCCGCATCCCGGCAGCGCGAGGATCAGAATTACCGCTGTCACGAGAATTAGGATTGTTTTCACTTTTTCAGAGTTCATTTGCTTCCTCCGTACCTGATTTAGCCGGCTTTCCGCGGCGCAATTCCGGGCACCGTGGAATTCGACCTGTAGATGGCAATAGTCAACATTATGAGGACACCGAGGAGGCACAGCCGGGGTAACCAGTCGCCGTGCTTTGTATAGAATGTCACCCATCGCCTCGGCGCGATGCGGCGCGTTATTGCCTGTTTCACATACAGCCCGGTTTCGTCATACCGCCTTCCCTCCGGGTCGATGAAGCTCGAAACGCCGGTCGTCGCGGCCCGCGAGAGCCATATGCGGTTCTCGATGGCGCGGAAGACATCGAAATGCGCATGCTCCGAGCTCGCTTTCGACTTGCCGAACCACGATGTGTTGGTCAGCAGGAACAGGAAATCGCAGTCGTCCGCCACGATGCGCCGGGTCAAATCGGGGAAGAATGATTCATAGCATATGACGATGCCGACCCTTCCCTCGACGGTATCGATGCCCTCGAGCTCGCGTCCGTCGATGAGGCTTTCATCGCCCCACGGATACTCCGGGAACCACGATTTAATATGGTTTTCGAGGGGTATAACCTCGCCGAACGGGACGATGTGTATCTTGCGGTAAATCCCGATCAGCCCGCCCTCGGGCGAGAATACCGCCGCCGCGTTGTACGGGCCGTCCTCGGTGTCATCCTGCGTACCGAGTATAAACGTCTTCCCCGTCCTCTTCGCGAGGCCGCCGATCATCTGCCTGCGCGACATGCCGTACGGCCCGATGGGAAATTCGTCGAGCGCGTCCGGGATGGCCCCTTCCGGCCAGACGATGAATCCGCCGTTGTCGTAGTTTAAATTTTGCGACCATTCCTCGATTGTCATCCCGCTGTAATCGAGCCACGCTTCCTTGTTGATGTCGATGGTCCACGATGTCTGCGTGTTGACATCGCGCTGGAAAAGGCTCACCTCGGTGGATGCATCGGGTTCGGCGGCCGAGAGCATCGAGAAACCGAAAATGAATGCGAACGCCACGGCGGCGAGCGCGGGCACCGCGGAAAGAAGCGCTTTAACCCTGAAGCGCGCGGCGATAATCCCGAAGATCGCGGCGTTGAACCATACGAGCAGGAATGAGACTCCCCATGCGCCGGTAAATTCGGATATTTGAATGAACGGGAGATTGGCATACTGCCCATGATGCAGATAAGGCCATGGGAACGACAGGAACCCGAGGCTCCGTCCGTATTCCGAGAGCAGTACGAGCGCCGGGAGGATGATGTAACACAGCTCGGATTTCAGCTTACGGCGGATGAAGAAGAACAGCGGGAACGCGAGGGTGAATGTCACGCTGTTCATGAAGCATTCGACGAACAGCCAGTGCCAGCCATACTGCGATACCCATACCAGCGAGTTAACAAGGAAAATGTAATACGCGAAGAACGGGATGAGAACCCTCGCCCAGAATCCCCGGTTGTTGACGCGCAGTAGAATGGGGATGAGCGCCACAAAGCCGAACGGCCAGAAATGCCCCGCGTAATCGGGCATGCACAGCATCACCGCGGAAATCAATATGGTGAGGACATCGAGGATGAATATACCGAATTTGTTCTTCACTGAATTCCGACCGGCTGCCTCGGCTGATTCACCGCTCACGCAGCGCTATTTCGGGGCCCCGCAGCATTTTTTATATTTCTTCCCGCTTCCGCAGGGACATGGGTCGTTACGTCCCACCTTCTGGCTCACTTTGCGCTGTTTTCGCTTGACCGGCTGGTCGCCATGCGATTCGGCGAGATTCTGATATACCGATTTCTGTTCCTTGACCAACTGCGACTGGAAGATCATCCGGATTGTCGTCTCCCTGATGGCTTCCCAGAGGTCCTGGAACATGAAGAAGGATTCCTTGGTGTATGCCACGAGCGGGTCAACCTGCGCGTAGGCGCGCAACCCGATTCCCGCGCGGAGGCCGTCGAGGGCATACAGGTGATCGACCCACATCCGGTCGATGATATTCAGCGCGATAAACCGCTCCAGCTTGCGCATATCCTCGGGGCCGGTATCCAGTTCCTTCGCGGCGTACAGTTCATGGGCTTTACTCGTAAGCCGCTCGATGACCTCATCGCGGGTAAGGTTCTTGAGGTCATCCGGCTCGATGGTTTTCAGTATCGGGAAAACTGTCTTGCAGTCGAGGAGGAATTCATCGCCGCGCTGGTCGGTACGCGAGATCTTCGGGTCCAGGTACTTGGCGGCAAGATGCTTGATAACTTCGCCGCGCCATTCGTGAAGCTCGTCGCTTATGTCTTCGCCGAGGAGTATACGGTCGCGCTCGCGGTAAATAGACGTGCGCTGTTTCTCCATGACATCATCGTACTTGAGGACGTGTTTCCTGATTTCAAAGTTATGCGCCTCGACCTTCTTCTGCGCTTTTTCGATTGCGGACGTGATCCACCTGTGCTCGATGGGCATATCGTCCGGAAGCCCGAGCGCGTTCATGGTGTTCCGTATGCGCTCCGGGCCGAAAATGCGCATGAGGTCGTCTTCGAGTGAGAGGTAAAAGCGCGATGAGCCGGGATCCCCCTGGCGGCCGGCGCGCCCGCGAAGCTGGTTGTCGATGCGGCGCGATTCGTGGCGCTCGGTGCCGATTATACGCAGGCCGCCCTGTTCGACGACCCCGAGCCCGAGCTTGATATCGGTCCCGCGCCCGGCCATGTTCGTCGCGATGGTGACCGAGCTTTTCTGGCCGGCATCCTTGATTATCTCGGCCTCGCGCTCGTGGTTCTTGGCATTCAGCACGTTGTGCGGGACTTTGCGCTTGTCGAGAAAGCCGGCAAGCTCCTCGGATGTTTCGATGGCGATAGTGCCCACGAGTACCGGCTGGCCCCGTTTGTAGCAGTCCTCGATGTCGTCGAGAACGGCTTCGAACTTCGCTTCCTTCGTCTTGTATATCAAATCGGACTGGTCATCGCGCACCATCGGCTGGTTCGTGGGAATCACCACGACATCCATGTTGTATATCTCGCGGAACTCCTCTTCCTCGGTCTTGGCGGTGCCGGTCATGCCGGCGAGCTTGCGGTAGAGGCGGTAGTAATTCTGTATCGTGATGGTCGCCATGGTCTGGCTTTCATTCTCGATCTTGACATGTTCCTTGGCTTCGATCGCCTGGTGAAGCCCTTCGGAATAGCGCCGCCCATGCATCATGCGCCCGGTGAATTCATCGACAATGATGACCTTCCCTTCCTGGATGACATAGCTGATATCGCGTTTGTACAGCGTATGCGCTTTCAGTGCCGTGAGGGCATGGTGTGAGAGGAGGGTGTTCGCGCCGTCGAACAGGTGGTCGACGCCGAGCATCTTCTCGATCTTTTTAATGCCGTCCTCGGTGAACGTCGCGTTGTGCTCTTTCTCGGTTACTTCATAGTCGCCTGTATCCTCTTCGTCCTTCTTCTCTTTCAGCCTCGGTATGATCTGCGCGAATGTCCGGTAAAGGTCGTTCGAACGCTCCGCCGTGCCGGAAATGATGAGGGGGGTACGGGCTTCATCGATGAGGATAGAGTCTACTTCGTCGACGATGGCGAAATTAAGCTCCCCCTGCGCCCGGAGATTGACATCGGTGACCATGTTGTCGCGCAGGTAATCGAACCCGAACTCGCTGTTGGTGCCGTAAATGATGTCGGCTTCGTAGCATTGCTGGCGGGTTTTCTTATCCTGGCCGTTCTGTATCGCGGCGACGACCAGCCCGAGGTTCGTGAATATCGGCCCCATCCACTCGGCGTCGCGCGCCGCGAGGTAATCGTTGACCGTCACGACATGCGTGCTGTGGCCGGGGAGCGCATTCAGGTAGATGGCGAGGGTCGCCGCGAGGGTCTTGCCTTCGCCGGTCTTCATCTCGGCGATGCGTCCCTGGTGAAGCACTATCCCGCCGATTAGCTGGACATCGAAATGCCGCTGCTTCTCGACGTGGAAACGTTTCGACGACTCCCTTACCGCGGCGAATGCTTCCGGGAGTACTTCGTCGAGGGCTACCTCGATGAGCTTGTGTTTCTCCTCGTCATTGGATGGTTTATTGCGCTTGACGTAGTCATCGATGCGCCGCCGGAACTCGTCGGTCTTCGCCCTGAGCTGCTCGTCGGTGAGCGCTTCGAAGCTCGCCTCGAGGACGTTGATCTTGTCGATTACCTGCTGGAAATACTTAAAATCGCCTTTCGCTTTGATATTGCCCTGTATTTTCCGTATGAACGCCAAAATCCGCCTTCCGTGGCCGCTCCCTTCCGCTTTCGCTATGCTACTGCGAACGAGTATGGTCGCGGTTTGTTAGTACTGAATTATAGTCTAATTACATCATATTAAACATTCGCGTATTCTTTAAGGCTCATCTTCAGGACATATTAACTACCGATAAGTTTCATGCAAGAGGATATCAGCCTTCCCCTTCCGACGGCGCGGTTTTATTCTCTTGCTCGCGCTTTATCCGTTCCTCTTCGACATCGACCCATGCGGTCGATTTAACATCGCCGCGGGCTTCAAATATCCTGGTCGTCATAAATAAGAAAGCCTCGTTGGCATAAACCGTATTCTTCTCTTCCCGCATGACCTCTACATTCCCGGTAAGGTGAATCAAGTCATAATCCCTGAGGTATTCCCCCTCGTCGGCTTTTCCATGCTGATGCTCCTGTTCGAGGAAAACCCCGCCGGTAGCCTTGGCATCCTCGGTATCAGTATGCACGACAAGCTTATCGCACGTGAGTGTGGCCCATTTGCGGGCGTCGTCCTTTACATCCTCCGACTCATCCTCGCCGATTACCTCGGCCTCGAACAGCCAGTCCCCGTTGCTCTGGTGCAGCCAGACATCGCCATCGAGGGTAAGAAGCTGGACATCCTCGGAATCGTCCATCGTCGCGGTATCGCATTTGCCCTCTTTGTCGGGCTGGACACCGTGCACATCGTCGCGTAACTGGTACCAGTCATCCTCACCCTTAACTTCAAGCTCAACGCAATTGACGGTGGTCTTCTCCTTCGCGACAACCTGCGTGACCTTCTTATCGTCCTTGGTGATGACCTTTTCGTCGAACAGCCACTGGCCGTTGTC
>CAZSPL010000098.1:0-13426 GCA_964608735.1 uncultured Planctomycetota bacterium
GTTGCTGCATGCGATTCCGCTCTATCAGAACATGGTCTCGGCAAACGGACTCAAGCCCCTCGCGGTCACAAAGCGAATCGAAATCGGCGATGATGTCTGGTACTACGAGGCGAATTACACCGGCGACATGATTCAATTGAGCTACCAGACCCCCGAAAATCCATATAAAGAAAAAATGAGTATGTCCGCCGGACTCGATTTCCACTCGTCGGAAATCCTACCCTACATGCTTCGAAACCTGACATTCAAGACCGGCGACCTATATACGTTCACGCTGCTCGGCGCTGAAACCATGCATTATCAGAGCGCCATCGTCGAAGTCATGGGCGAAGAAATCGTCGAAGTGCCGTCCGGGGTCTATGACTGCTACAAAATCGAAATACGCCAGGCCGGGGTGACATACGAGGCATGGTACTCCAAGAAGCCTCCCCAGTACCTCATCAAGTATTACTTCGGTAAAGAGATGGGGATGAAAAACCACACGTAACCCGATAAGACCTTAATCATCAAACACATAGCCTTGTGTATAAAGGATATCGCACACCTCAGTGTGCGCCGGGTGCCACTGACGTGCCCCCGATTAGTACCATCTGAAGTTTGGAGTTAGTGAGTAGACTGGATGAATAAGGAAGGGCAAGCGTCCCGGGCCTGTTGAAAAACCCGTATAATGGATTCGGGCAGGGAGGTTTTGAGCGGCATGATACTGCGATATGCCAGAATGTTCGATGCGGAAATCCGCTTGGGCTCCCAATGGGGACATACATCTCGCTTGCCAAATCATGATTGAGCGTATAGAATCCGACAAGCCCGTCGCGTGCGCGTATTTATAAAATGGAGTTCATTATGGAAAGGATTCGAAGGCCCGCAATCGCGGACGACATTACACAGACCGCATTCAACACGCCCCTCGTGAGACTGAACAAACTCGGACGCGGGCTCCCCGGTCAAATCATCGCCAAGCTCGAATTCTTCAACCCGCTTTCGAGCGTGAAGGACCGCATCGGCATCGCGATGATAGAATCCGCCGAGAAGTCGGGCGCGCTCAAACCCGGGATGACCATCATCGAACCCACCAGCGGCAATACCGGCATCGGGCTGGCGTTCGTCGCGGCGGTAAAAGATTACCGGCTCATCCTCACCATGCCGGACACCATGAGCGTCGAGCGACGCAAGCTGCTCAATGCTCTCGGCGCGGAACTCATACTTACCCCCGGCAAAGAGGGCATGCCCGGCGCGATACGCGAAGCTGAAAAGATACTGGCTGAAAACGCGGACTACTTCATGCCGCAGCAATTCAAGAATCCCGCCAACCCGGAGATACATCGCAGAACGACCGCCATGGAAATATGGGAAGACACCGCCGGGAAGATCGATATTTTCGTCGCGGGGGTCGGCACCGGCGGCACGATTACCGGTACCGGCGGAGCGCTCAAGCAACTGAAACCCGGAATAAAAATTGTCGCCGTCGAGCCGGATGATTCTCCTGTAATCTCCGGCGGCAAGCCCGGGGGGCATAAAATACAGGGCATCGGCGCGGGATTCATCCCCGAAAATCTGAACACCGAAATCATTGACGAAATCATCCGGGTCACGAATGATGATGCCGGGATTACCGCGCGAGTCGTCGCGAAAGAGGAGGGGCTTCTCTGCGGGATATCATCCGGTGCCGCGATATGGGCCGCGGTACAGCTTGCATCGCGGGCGGAGAATACGGGGAAGATGATCGTCACGATCATCCCGGACAGCGGCGAGCGCTATTTGTCGACATGGTTATACGGCGAGTGACGACAGCGGGAACATCACGTAATCATTTGCTTTCGATAAACATTTGGGACCAATCAAACTCCGGCATGTATTGAATCTCCATCTTGTACGGGGAGTCGAGGATATCGCTTCGGAGGCGTATGTAATACACCTGTATTATGTCGCGCGTTTCGTTCGGTTCCACCTTGACGTAATACCTCTGCTTCTCGGTCAGGCCGTCTGTATCGAACCTTCCCTCGCCTCCGTCCTCTGAAATGACAGCGGCGTCGATGAAATTCAGGTGTTCATCGTAGAGCTTGAATCTCATGCCCATTGTAGCGGCCTTGAAATATATGTGGTGGTATTTCGCCGCCATCGCCCCCGTGTCCTGCGGCACGAAGTAGAACCAGTCGACCATGTCGACCGGCGGGCAGAGGTGCCCGGTGCTGTTCAAGTCAGTATCCCAGTTTCCGCCGAGGAGTTGCGCATCCTGATACGTTCCGCCTTCGTCGATGCATTCGGCGAGCACGGAATGGTTTTCGAGGAACGCGCGCATGCGCCCTGCCGTCGGCTGGGGCTCGATTTTGATGTAATACGTCCCCGGTCCGGTGAAATAATCGAAGCTCATATCGAGGTAAACCTTGCCGGTTTTGTTCGGACTTATCGCGGGAGACCATACGGGATTGCCGCCCGGGCCTATTTGCCCGAGGTAGACGCTGTATTCCTTGCGTGAGCCGAATATGTCGAACCATCCGGCGAGCACTCCCCCGGACGCGACATCGAGTTTCACGAAGAACTTGTCCTGAATCGCCGGCTGGAAATCCATCCTCACATCGGTCGAGTCGCGTATGAAGCCCTGTTCGTCGATGTCAAGCGGGACGATTTCGAGGGCAGTCTGCCAGGTATCGTGCCCGATGGATTCGGTCATCGGCATGCCGTGTGTATCTATGCGGATGTTATAAGCTATCGGGGCGAGCAGGCACCCGGTATCCTCGACCTTTACGTAATGTGTCCCCGGATTCATGGGGGTCGCACGGCACGTAAGCCCGAGACCCGACATACGCCCGGTGTAAAGCGTATTCCCCAAGGCATCGGTGAGGGCCGGGGCGAGCCCGTATATGTCGGTCCATGGCTTGATGACGACATCGCCGAGAAAATAGCAGTCGGTCGTGAATCGATAGTAATTCACCGTGTTGCGAGGCCAGTATAGATTCCCCGACATGGTCATATTGTTGCCCAGCATCACACCGGACATGGATGTTTCGCCGCCGGTATCCCGTGCCCACTGGCTGTTGCTGGGGGCCATGGCCTGGTTGAATATCCTGAAGTAACATTCCTTTCCCGATGTATCCGGGTTCGGCAAGTTCGTCACATTGAGGTTGACGACGATGTAGTACCTGCCGTTCGCGAGGGGTTTCATGGAGAGTGTGGAGTCATATGCAAGGTCGATATAATTCATCTCCCTGACGGTAACGATCTTGACCGCAAGGGGCCAGCCGCTTCCGCTCAGGAGCGATATTTTCATGTCATCCATGCCGAGTACGGGGTTCCATGGCATGAGGACTTCACCGAATATCAGCCCGGATGTTATCTGGCCCGGGGTGACATCGAAATAGAAATACTGTTCCTGGTCTTCAAAGAGGTGCCCGTAATACATCATGCCCGGGGGCAGCGATTTCGCGGATGCCATATCCTTGCAGCCATTCCCCGTGCCGGTGGAAACTTTCGGTTTGAATTGGAAGGAGAGCTCGTAGGGATGGTCACCGGGATGCGCCGAATAATATGTAACGCGGATGTAGTAATTTCCCGGGGGTAGTTCGCTGTAGCCCGCATCTTTAGCTATATGACCGAGGTTCCATCCGATACCGTAAAAATATTCCCTGTTGGGATTCGCCACGGGGCTGTCCTCTTTAATCTGCTGCGGTCCGCCGCCGGTGTCGAGATAGAGCCTTACAGCCAGTCCGGGGCGGTCAGTCGATATGGCGATAATCCCGGTCCAGGTCAATTCGCCCTGCAGGGGGATGAGGTACCAGTCGAACGGGTCGTCCTCGCACACGGAGCCGCTTATCCCGGCTTTGTAATTTGCCACGGTCGCCGACGTGTGCGCGTCGTTCCCATCGGCGGCGCATTCGGCATACTCGAAGAAATTGCCCGGATTGGCGAGCATCCCGGCCGATGTCACGCCGCTGGAAGTCAGCACCACGATGGCGATGACCGCCGTGCATGAAAATGTCCTCGCGAAATTCATGTCAGCCTCCGGAAGTTGTCTCAAGGAGAAGATAGTCCATCAACCAGCGCAAGTCGGTTTGCGGACAGTATATATTAATCGGGGGATGGAGAAAATTGTCAGGCGTGTCAGTCGCCTGCGTTTTGCTCTTCATCCAACGCAATTGCCGTCTCTATGATTCTGATAGTGGTTAGTATCTCAAACCGTTCGGCTTCATACGTCACCGATTCAGCCCTCTGCCTGAGGATGGGTAACGCCGGCGATGCGAATTTGCCTAATCTCTTCAGCGAAAGCATGGCGGCGCCCCTTACATTGAAATCCAGGTCTTCCAGGACTCCTTGCAGCCAGGATACGGCATCGGGGCCGAATTTATACAACGCCTTCGCCGCTGCAGCCCGTCGTTTGGGATATACCGGGCTAAAGAGCGCGAATGTAAAGATGTCGAACAACTGGTTCCTCATTTCAAAATCACTGTAAGCAGTGGCTACGTGGCACTCGCATTTTACCGTTGCGTCGCCTACACATTCGTAAGTTATCATGACCATTTCCGGTGGAGGGACGCAACGCGCCAACAGCGAAACCTCGAAATCGGTGATGCCGAGATAAGATGCCCCAGCGGGCTTGTCCTTTAATATCAACCTTATGACGCGGACATCCAGTGCTTGAGAATTCAGTCCATGCAATCCCTCAAGACCCAGGCAGTGCATTTCATAATCCTCGCTTTCCACTGCCTTCATGAAAACCGGTTCGGCATCTTCCCCGAACGTGCACAGGCATACAAGGGCGGATCTTTTTAATTCATTTTCACCATTAAAAAATATGTCCTCGAGCAAGGGGACAGCTTTTTCCGGATCGATTTCCTTGAAGATAAGAGCCACCTGGTCTTCACACCCGGGGCAAGCGAGGCAGTCGAACACAAAGGGGAGGTAATCGAGGGCGGCATCATTCATTTCGAGGATGATGTTCAAGGTTTCCTTCATCCCGCATTCCGTGCCTTTCCGGGCGATTCTCACGAGATCAGGGATATCCGAGCGAATACGTTCTATCGCCTCCGAGCATTTAAGGCGGACGTCCGGGTCATCGTCCTTGAGCCCCTCGGTCAGGTATGGGATAGCGCCCTCGCCGTATTTTTCAAGGATGTAAAAGGCATCGATCATCCTGATTGGATTCCCCTCCCTGAACACCTCTATAAGCGCCGGTGATGCGTCATCGCCGACGGCAATCAATGCACTGGATACCTTCCACCGGACATCGTTATCCTTATCGCCGAGGGCCTCGACAAGCGCGGGGACGGCTCCCGATGAATCCTCTCCGAGGTTGGCGAGTATTTCGGCGGCTTTCGCCCTCACCCGTGCATCGTCATCCTTGAGCATAAGGCAGAGCGCGGGCACCCCCTGCTTCGACACGATAACCCGGGTACATCCGGGCGATGTGATTGAAATAATCAGGATACATCCCAGGAGAAATATTTTGGTTCGCATTTGTCACCCCTCCAAAAACAGCTTCGGCGCAAGTCAATACAGCCCCTACTCGCACTCCTTATTCCACGAATATGTCTTCCCCAGCCCATATCGGTATGGGTCGAAGTTTCTTTCGCGTACCCAGCCCGCGGCTTTCAGGTCGGCGTAGGCATCCATCAGGCGTTTGTATGTCTCGGTGCCCCTTTCGCCGAGCTCGGGAAGGAATGTCATGTCGTCGAGAACCCTCCCGGCTTCGCGCAGGTCGCCTTTCTCAATTAGAAAATGTGCTTCCTGCAGCATCGGCTCATATCTCTCGATCCCGCGAGGTAAAGGTAATGTTCATATGACCCGCGCTCGCCGAGATCCTTATAGATGAGCGCGGTCTGCACGAATACATCGTAGATCTCCACGTCGTTCAGGCGCGTGAACCAGTAATGCGCGCTTCCCGGGAATTCAAAATACATGGTCGCCATGCCCTGGCCTGCGGGATAATTCCATCGCAGGCGAAGTTCCTCGTATATTTCCAGCGCGTCCCGGTCGCGCCCGTTCTCCTGGAGCTTGAGGGCATAGAAATACGATGGATACAGCTCATCCGGAAAGGCCTCGGCGTTGGTCTTCAGAAAATCGAGCGCTTCACCGGTACGTCCGAGCAAGGACATCGAGTCGTAATATGTATTGTATAACGAGAAGCATGGCTCATATTCATAGGGCTCGGCCTCTATGACCATGCGTGTAAGCAGTGCGGCATCAGCCGGGGCCGCATCGGGCGCGAGGACATATGCCTGCGCGAAAAGCCCATCCCCTTTCGTGACGAAACCCGGTGCGGCAGCGCGTACGATGGATTCCGCGAGTGTATCATCGCCCGACATGAGGGCGTCGATAATCCTGTTCGATTCTTCCGCCGCGTCCCCGGACTCCGCCAATGCGAAATACCCGGCTATCGCGCGGGCGAGCGCATCGTCGCCTGCATCTTTCGCGAGTATCGCCATGCAGGACAACACCGATTCGCGGTTGCCGTCGCCGGGAAGTTTCGAGCGAAGGAACTCGAGTCCCTCGGCGGGATAATCGCGATAGAGCGAACGTAATTCGAGTTCCCGGAACTCATCCCCGGCGCTGATGACGCCGCCCCACACAAGCCCGGCGGCCTCGGTGTGATGCCCGGTCTCGAACCACGCCTTGTTATCAGCATACTCATTCTCGGAGTTGCCGGGTGTGAGCTCGTTGGCCTTGCGGTATGCATCGAGCGCCTCGTCCCACCTGCCCGCATCGCCGAGGTAGCGTCCGCGGAAATAATACATCGCGGCGAAGACATCGTCGGCAGACCCGTTCGTACGGGCCGTTTCCACGAACGTATCGAGCATCGCGAAAAAATCCTCCTCCCGCCCGAGACGCAGCGAAAGCTGGAAGACGTTGTCGAATCCGCCATATATTTCGTAGTAGAAATTCCCCAGCAGGAGTATCGACCCATCGAAGCTCAGGCCCGGGATCGTGTTGAACGCTTCATCCAATGCCTTGCCGGGATCGCGCACCTCATAGTATTCGTAAAATGTATTGTAGCCCCATCTCTTGATGAATTTTATATAGTCGGCGGGTATGTCTGTCTGTTTTATCCTGTCCAGCTCCGAGTATATCGCGCGCGCCTCGTCTACATCTTCGTCGTGAAGCCGCGTCTGCATGTACAGCGGGATCATCGTCATGTCGAGCATCGCCTTGCTTCTCTTGTCCTCGCCCTTGAGCGCGCGCCCCTCGACTATGAGCCGCTCTATTTCGTCATAACGCGTGTCGGTATCCTCGATAATCTTGTCGCCATTCTCGGCATATGCATAATATGCCGCGACAACATACCTCGGGAACGGCTCCTTCGAACCGTTGCTGATTTCTACGAGGGCGTCTTCGTAGAGTTTTTCCGATCTCGCGCTGTCGATCCTCGGGCTGAGCACTTCCAGCAGCGTGTCGGTCTGGCTGTCGCTCCTGTACTCGGGGTTCCTGAATCCGCTTGGATTGATGCCCCTGAAGGGGTTGGTTATATCATCGGCAAGCAGTTGTTCCTTGAACTGCTGTATCACCCTGGGCATGATGAATACGGCCCCGAGTACGCCCTGCACCATTAGAGCCGCGGCCGCTATCGCGATAAGCAGTCCGCCGCGTTTCCGGCCATGCTTCGCAAACGATTCTTCCGTGCCGGCGGTCAGCACGAGAAGTCCGAGGGCAAGCCCGATGGGGGGGATGATTATCGCGACCGCTATGAGCAGTCCGAATTGAAACGCGTTTCCGCGGCGGGAAGTTCCCGGCTTTTCCGTATTACCTGTTTCGGGGATGTTTTGAGTCACGGGATAATTGTATCATGGTGGAGGGACAGGCCCCCCCTTAATCCCCCCCACGCTAAGGCCTGGGGGGGAGATTAGGAACGGTTGGATGGTGGTTTTTGATGTGGTTTTTGATTGAGATCTATTCCCGGTTTAGGGGGCTGTTCCCTGGGCTGTGGGGTTGTAACCGGGTGGGGCTGTAATCGGGTGGGGCTGTAACCGGGGTTGCGTGGTATTGAAGACAAGATGAAAAGGTTTTATCATACCCGGGCCTTAAAAAAAGAGTAACCCCTCCTCAAACACAAGCCCATGTGGGAGAAGGGGTCACCGTCTCTTGAAAGGAAATTTCCGTGTTTACTTCTTGCCTGCCCTCGCGGGCACCTTCGCGCCGTTGAGGATGGCCTGCACTTCGTCCTTGTCGACATCCATGATGTAATCGATGCCGCTGATATCCGCCGCTTCCTTCGTGAGGGATGCGATGTCGCCGCGGGTGATGTAATCCAGGGCGAACTTGCGGCTTCCGCACATGAGCTGTCGAAGCCCCTGCGCGAGACGCTCATAATATGTATACAGCCCCAGCGCTCCCGGGGGAACCTTGACGAATGCTTCACTGCCGATTTCTTCCTCGAGCGCGCATGCCGTCACGAATATCTCCTCGATAGTATTTCCGAAACGCGCGACGTAAACCGGCACGCTCTTCTCCTCAATGGCGCGTCCGATGGTCTTGCCGACCATTGCCGCCGCGATGGGGCTTCGCGCCATACCGACGAGCTTGACATAGGGCGCGCCGATGGAGAGCGCTTTGAATATCTGGTCCTCGAATGTGAACCCTCCCGCGAACGCGAGAGGCGGGACATATTCGCCGGCATCATCGAGTTGCTTGGCATACTGGTAGGTGAGCGAATGGATTTCGACGGGCGGGACTCCCCACTCGTTCATCATGCGCCACGGGCTCATTCCCGTGCCGCCGCCCGCGCCGTCGACGGTGAGCAGATCGATCTTGTATTTCGACGCGAATTTAATCGCCCGCGCGAGGTCGGCCGGACGATAGGCCCCGGTCTTGAGGAAGACATACTTCGCGCCGGCTTTGCGCAGTTCATCCACGCGCTGGGCGAAACCTTCCTCGGTGACCATACCTACGCGCGAATGGCGCTCGAATTCCTTGAACGCGCCCTGCTTGAACGACTCGATGACGCACGGGTCTGTCGGGTCGGGAAGCACGATGTAGCCGCGCTCGTAGAGAAGCTGCGCTTTTTCGAGGCTCGTGATTTTCACTTCGCCGCCGATGTCCTTCGCGCCCTGGCCCCACTTCAGCTCGACGATCTCCACGCCGAGCTTCTCGATGCCGTACTCCTGTACGCCGAGACGTGTGTCCTCGACATTGGCCTGGAGGATTATCGCGCCGTAGCCGTCGCGCTGGTTCTCTTTGTAGAGCTGCACGCGGCGCTTGAGGTCGGCGGTGTCGACCACGCGTCCGTTCTTGAGAACTGTCTGCGGGTCCATGCCTGCGACATTCTCGCCTATCGTGAGCCCGGTGCCCGCGATGGCCGACCCTATGGCGAGGCCTTCCCAGTTGTTCTTGGCGATGTTCGTTGAACCGATGCCGGGAATGATAAACGGCATGCGGAACTTGATCCCCTTGTCATGCCCGAAGACGACTTCGAGGTTGACCTTGGGGAAGATCGCCTTGTCGCTGTCCGCCTCTATACCATGAGCGCCAACCGCGGTTCCCATGATATTGAAGTGCGAATAGTCGACGGGATACACCTTCTCCGCCGCGGTCGTGATGACCCCGAAGGGCTGAGGGTAGATTACCTCGTGTCCCCTGTATGCGGATTTTCCGATCTCGCACATCCCGATACACCCGTCCACGCAGGTGACGCACATCCCCGAAGAGGGAGTGATAGAGCCTTCCGTCCTGTTCTTTGTCAGCGTAGCCGCTGAGGCATTTATCCGCGAGAAAGTCATCGCGTTAACTCCTTTCCTTTCTATGGCTTTGTCATTTTTCTTTCTTTATTTCACATGCCACACAGGGATCCATGTAGCACATCATATCGTTGAAACCGTCCTTCTCGATGCACGGGGGGGCGATGTTTGCGCACCCGCCGCATACCGCCTTCTCCGGCTCGGTGAACGTGCATCTCAACTGGCACGCGGGGCACACGTATATGCATCCGCCGCAGAGACGGCATTCCTCGGACTTGATATCGAACGGCGTGCCGATGCTGCGATGATCGCCGCGTCCGCGGAAACCGATGGCCTTCGCCATCATCTGCTCCTCGCACATACGCGTGCAGAGCCCGCAGTGGATGCAATCCTCATGTTCCTGCCTGAACCGCTGCTGCCTGACATCATGCGCGGATGCGATGTCCTGTATGATCTTCGATTGCGGGCAGGTGCCGAGAAGCAGCTCGATGACCATGCGTCGCGCGCGCAGAACTCGCTCCGACGCGGTTCTCACCTTCATCCCTTCCTCGACGGGATAAGTGCACGATGAAACCAGCTTTGCGCGGGGGCCTTCGCCGATTTCGACGAGGCAGAGACGGCACGCGCCGTAGTCCGAAAGCCCGTCCATGTGGCATAGCGTCGGAATCGGAAACCCGTAAAAACGTGCCGCGTCGAGAATGGTCGAGCCTTCTTCTACTTGCACATTCAAACCGTTCAGCTTGAAACTAATCATTCTTGCCACCTGCCTCGGATGCCACGGCCTGTGCATCATCCTCGGTCATCGTAAACTCCAAATCACACCTCAAACACCTTCGGCATTCGCGCGATGCATCCGCCTGGGCGATCGTTTTCTCAACCTCCGCGAAACTACCGCCGCGCTTCTCCGACGACAACGCCTCAACCTTTACGCGTGGGATCGTCTCATCGGCGGCTTCATCGTCGACCGCCGGGGCCGGGATGTAGACTTCGGGAAGCTTTACCTTCGGCTCCACGCGGAGTTCCTTCCCATGGATGTAGCGGTCTATGGTCTCCGCGACGGCCTTCCCGGCCGCAATAGCTTCGATAACCGTATTCGGCCCGGTGGCGAGGTCGCCGCCGGAGAAAACGCCATTGCGTTTCGTCGCGAATGTATCCGGGTCGATAAGCGTCGTGCCGTCCGATGCAATGTCGATATCCATCTTTGACAGGAAATCGCTGTCGGGATGTTCGCCGATGGCGACGACGAGCGTATCCAGCGGCACATCGAACTCGCTTCCCTCGATGGGCACCGGTTTACGGCGCCCGCGCTCATCCACTTCGCCGAGCTTATTCTGTATGCACCTGACCCCGGTAAGCTTGCCGTCCTTGACATGCAATCCCACCGGCGTGACGAGTGTTCGAAGTTCGATTCCTTCTTCTATCGCGGCTTCGACCTCTTCCTCGAACGCCGGCATCTCCTCTGTGGTGCGCCTGTAGAGTATGGTCACCTTGTCCACGCCCGGCTGGCGAAGCGCGGTACGCGCCGCATCAACCGCCGAGTTGCCGCCGCCGATTACGCCGACATGACCGCGGGCGAGGGATTCGCCGCGAAGGTTGTACGCCTTGAGGAATTGCATCGACGGGTAGATGCCTTTCGCATCCTCGCCTTCGAGTTCGAGACGCCAGCTCTTGTGCGCGCCCATCGCGAGGAAAACGGCTTCGTATCCTTCATCGAAAAGCCCGTCGATGTTTATATCCTTGCCGAGAACCGCGCCGCATTTGAGGGTGACATTTTCATCTATCAGGGCGTCGATCTCTTTTTTCAGAACTTCCCTCGGCAGGCGGTATTCGGGTATGCAGCTTATGAGCATCCCGCCCGGCTCGGATTCGGCGTCGAAAATGGTGACGTTATAATTCATCAGCGACAGATAATGCGCCGCCGAAAGTCCCGCCGGGCCCGCACCGACTATCGCCACTTTATGCGGCGCGCCATCGGATTTGGGCGCCCGTTTCGGACGGAACACCATCGGGTTGACGTTGTCTGTTACGAACCGCTTCAGCGCCCTGACGGCGACCGGTTCTTCGCCGGTGGTGCCGAGACGGCAGTTCTGCTCGCATGGGTGATTGCACACGCGCGAGCAAATCGACGGAAGCGGGTTCGGCTCGCGGATTACGCGGTATGCCCCCTCGTAATCCCCCTGCTCTATGAGCGCGACATAGCGCCACGCCTCGGTACCCACGGGGCACGCGTTCTGGCACGGCGCGCCGACGAGCTTCGAGCATACGCCCGCCGGACATCGCTTGTTGACTATGTGTTCGAGATATTCATCGCGGAAATATTCGAGCGTCGAGAGCACCGGGTTCGGCGCGGATTGCCCGAGCCCGCACATGGTCGAGTCCTTGACGACAAGGGCGAGCTCTTCGAGTAGGTCGAGCTGTTCGAGCGTGCCTCGTCCCTCGGTGATGTCTTCGAGTATCTCATACATCCGCTGGGTTCCCTTGCGGCAGGTGAAGCATTTTCCGCAGGATTCTTCCTTGAGGAAGTTCATGAAATATTTGGCGACATCGACCATGCATGTTTTTTCATCCATGACGATCATGCCGCCGGAACCCATGATGGAGCCGGCTTTGGCGAGGCTGTCGTAGTCGATGGGCAGGTCGAATTTACTCGCGGGGATGCATCCGCCCGACGGCCCGCCGGTCTGTACGGCTTTTATCTTCGCCTTGCCGGGGGGGCCGCCGCCGATGTCATATACGATTTCCTTTATGGTGATGCCCATGGGTACTTCGACGAGGCCGGTATTTTTTATCTTGCCGACGAGACTGAATATCTTGGTGCCGGAATTACCCTTCGTGCCGATCTTGACATATTCATCGGCTCCCATGCCGATGATAAGCGGGACATTCGCCCAGGTTTCGACATTGTTGATGACCGTCGGTTTGCCGTGAATGCCTTTCTGCACGGGGTATGGCGGGCGTTGTCGGGGCTCGCCCATTTTCCCCTCGACCGAACGGATCAGCGCGGTTTCCTCGCCGCATACGAAGGCACCGGCGCCGCGCACTATCTTTATGTCGAATGAAAAATCTGTGCCCAGGATATTCTCGCCGAGAAGCCCTATGTCGCGCGACTGGCGCAGCGCGATGATGAGGTGCTTGATTGCGAGGGGGTATTCGTTGCGCACATAGACGACCCCTTCCTTCGCGCCGGCGGCATATGCGCCTATCATCATGCCTTCGATCACGCTGTGCGGGTTGCCTTCGAGGAGGCTTCGGTCCATGTAAGCGCCGGGGTCGCCCTCGTCGGCGTTGCATACGAGGTACTTCCCATCCTTCGAAGGTTGCTTCGCGAGCATCTCCCACTTGAGGCCGGTCGGGAATCCCGCGCCGCCTCGTCCACGCAGTCCCGACTTCTTGACCTCTTCGATGGTCTGAAGCGGGGTCATGGTCGAGAGCACTTTCTCGATACCGGAATATCCGCCCCTGGCGATGTAATCGTAAATGCGTATGGGATCGACTTCCTGGTTATGCTTGAATATCGAACGCTGCTGCTTCTTGAAGAAGGGGATCTCATCCTGGCTGTAATATTTCTCGCCTGTTTTGGGATCCGTATACAGGAGATCTTCGGCATATCCGCCCGCGACAAGGGCGTCGATCACCTTCCCCACGTTCTCGGGTGTTAGCTGATGGTAAAACGCCTTCTGCGGCTCGGTAAGGATGAACGGTCCCATCTCGCAGAAGCCGTGGCAGCCGGTGATCCTCAGCTCGATCCTCTCGGAAAGATTTTC
>CAZSPL010000099.1:0-13425 GCA_964608735.1 uncultured Planctomycetota bacterium
AATGCTGGCCGACTGTATAACCGAAATATGCTGCATCCCGCCTCTTTTCGAGACGATAGGATTTCTCTGCTTGCACCTCGCGCCACCCGACGGGCAACTCGTCGGCCGAGTCAAGCTCGTCGAGAATTATAGCGCCGTTGCGTACCGTGGGTCCGAAAATGTCACAGCCCAGGTTCTTCAATGCATCGAAGAGATCCTGCAGCCTGCCTGCCTCAAGGATGGTCGTTTCTTCAACCACTCGGCTTTGTTTTTTCATCGTCATCGCTCCTTGCAGTTATCTGTCGGGCACACAATGGAAGCTTCTTAATTCAAGCAATTTCCGATTATAAACAGCCTATTTATCACGAATGCAAAAAGGCCCTGACGGGCCTTTCCAGTTTCAAATTATAGAACCCCAACGGGTCCTTGATAGTTATTGAAGGTCCGCCAGGGTCCATTTTTCAGGGCTCCTAAGATATTTGGCTCCCTTCATCAGAATATTACTATACCGCTGTTGTTTTGTCAATATAAACCGACTCTTTTTTATTATGTATTTTCAAAATTGCGCGCGGGAGCGAAGTCGCTGTATGCCGCGAATAACGGGAGATTCGCTGTTAATAAGCCTCTCAGCAATCCCTAATTTATTATCATCTACTGATAATTACCAATTGGTTTTTTTCGCGGTGTGGTTTTCAGCGATTGTACTGTATAATATGCCTTGAGGGACGCCAGGACCGATTGCAGTTTCAGCCGGGGCGCACCCCCGCTGGGAAGGATGATGAATTGGAACTCCCGACCATCGTGATCACCGGCGCGTCCGGTTTCGTCGGGCGTCACCTTATCGACGCCCTCAAGGGAAGATACAAAATATTCGCCATCGCGCGACGCACCCAGCGCCAGTGCGGGGCTCCCGTGCATCCGAACATCCTCTGGCATCGAGTCGACATCGGCGACATCGAACCCCTCGAGGCCGTCTTCAAAAAAATACGCGACTCGGGCGGGGCGGAGATATTCATCCACCTCGCCGCATACTATGACTTCTCCGGCGAGGAGCATCCCGAATACTGGCGCACCAACGTCGTCGGGCTGAAAAACGTGCTCGACCTGTGCAAGTCGCTGAAGCTGAAGCGTTTCATCTTCGCGAGCTCGACCGCGGCCTGTGAATTCCCCCAGCCCGGGAAACTGCTCGATGAGAACAGCCCTCCCGACGGCGACCATATCTACGCCCGCACGAAGAGAGAGGGCGAGGAGATGCTTCGGAAATATTCCGACTCCGTGCCGTACTGCACCATACGGTTCGCCGCGCTGTTCTCCGACTGGTGTGAGTATCCGCCGGTCTACATGTTCATCGGAAGCTGGCTCTCGGATACGATGACCTCGCGCGTCCTCGGTGGCAAGGGCCAGTCGTCTGTGCCGTATTTACACATCCGCGACCTCATCGACATGCTTAAGAGGGTGATGGAGCGCATCGACACCCTCGATAACGGGGAGGTACTTGTCGCCAGTACCGACGGTTCGGTCACGCATCACCAGTTGTTCGAGGCGGCAACCCTTGCTTATTTCGGCCAGCGCAAAAAGCCGTTGTTCCTTCCCAAGCTGCTTTGCAAACCCGGAATACTCATCAGGGGTATGCTCGGACATGTCCTCGGGTATAAATCGTTCGAAAGTACATGGATGTGCAGCTACATCGACCGCCAGATGAATATAGATGCGAGCCATACACGCGAAAAGCTCGGATGGAAACCACGCCCGCGCCTCGAGATGCTCCGGCGGATACCCTTCATTATTGAAAACTACCGGGCCGAGCCCGCGGAATGGCACCAGAAAAATACCGCCGCGCTGAAAGAAATCCCGCTGATGCTGCACCTGAAGATTCATAACATAATGAAGACTCATTCGCGCAGGCTTGAAACCGCGCTGATAGACAGAGTCACCGGCCCCGAAGGCAAAGAGCGATTCCCGAGCTACCAGAATCTCCCGGACGAGCAGAAGCAATGGTCAGCCGAGCAATTATTACTGCAACTGCGCAATTCCATCCGCACCCGGGACAAGAACATCTTCCGGACATACAGCTCGAATCTCGCCGAGCACCGCTTCGAGCAGGGCTTCAGTGTAAAGGAAGTCTGCGATGCATATGTCATCCTGAACAAGGTCTGCATCGAGATACTCGGCGAAGATCCCGAAGTGAAGAAGCTTCCACGAAACGCGCTCAAGGACTATATCACGATGACCATTCAATTCGGCGTCGATGAAGTCCTTGAAGTATTCGAGCAGTGGGGGGATGTCGATTATCAGCCGGAGATGTTATCGAGCTTATCTAACTGAGATTCGATGTTTTCCAGGCGAGTCGATGTACGTAATACGCGACCAGCCCCATCAGGAAGTCGGCGACGGCCGAGAATACCACTATCCATGACGATTCATACAGGAAGTAGCTTCCGAGAAGGAAAACCGTGGCGACGGATTTCGCCATCAGCAGGATGATTATCCCGCGGTAGCGGAAGTACTCGATGAGATAACAGCACGCGACGACGAGATGAAATATCCCCGCCTGCCGCGCGAAGAATTTCGGGGTCACGATGTCCCATCCGCCGAGCCTGAACGCCCAGTCCGGGGCCCAGAGCAGCCCGATGCCGATGCCGATGCTGTGCAGGGCGATTAAAATGATAAGCCATTTCTCAATCGTCTTCATTTATGAGGGCAGATTGTACTACTTTCCATTGAAGTATGCTATTTCGGTACGGGATAGGTCAGTCCGCAACGGGGGCACTTTATCGTTTCCTTGCCGTAACCGGGCGGCACATGGATGTTCAAACCGCATACGCATGGGATCGACGCATAACCGGTGACCTTGTCCATCATATCGATAACTTCACGCGAACGCTCGACCCCTTCTTCCAAACCAACCGGCTCTTTCACGGGCTCGCGCACATCCACCGTATCGCCGCCGGCGAGGCTGACGGCCCCGATGAGATGTCCCGCCGAACCTTCGACCTTCTTGTATGCCGATTCATAGGATGAATAACCGGCATTGCGCCCGAGGCCCCGAAGTATTTGAATCCGCTTCGCTATCGGCGGATGCGTGGCGAACAAACTCGCCGCCGAAAGCCCTTTCAACGGGTTGACGATGAACATCGGGGCTATCGCGCGATTGACGCCGCGGGTCATGGCGGGCGCCGTGGATATCTTCTCCAGCGCCGATGCCAGCCCCTCTGGATAGCGGGTGAATCGCGCCGACGACGCGTCCGCGAGATATTCCCGCTTGCGCGAGCAGGCGAAATAGAGTATCTGCGCGATTATCGGCGCGAGGATCGCCAGCGCGAGGGCGATGAGTAAGATGATGAGCTGGGCCTGTCCGGCCCCCTTGCCCGATGAGCGCCGCCTTCCCATGCCCATGTAGCGAAGGCTTCGCAGGAATACGTCGGCGATCAGCACGATCGCGCCAAGTGTCACGGCGGCGATGGTCATGAACCGGATGTCCATATTGGATATGTGCCCGAGCTCATGCCCGATTACCCCCTGCAATTCATCGCGGCTCAGCCGCCTTAAAAGCCCGGTAGTCACCGCGACCGCCGCGCCGTCCTTGTCCAGCCCGGTTGCGAATGCATTGGGGGAGTCATCCTCGATGATGTATATCTCGGGCATCTTCCCGAGTCCCGATGCGATCGCCATCTCCTCGACGATGTTGAACAGCTTCGGGTGGTCTTCCTTCCTTATCTTGTGTGCCCCGGTGCTGGCCATGATTATCTGCTTGCCCGAGCTCATCGCCAGCATGAGCATCACGATCCAGACTACTATGGCGGCAATCATGCCGTATAACCCCGCTTCTTCACCCGCATAGAACATGCCGATCACATAGCCGAGACCCGCGAGCACGAATCCCAGGACCCAGATAAGCACGACCGACTTGCGCTGATTACTGCGTATGGCTTCCCACATTATTATTCCATCTCAAGGGTCGGCACTGCCGCCTCGCCGGAATGCTCCAGTTCGAAGTATTTGTAAGATCCGAATCCGAAAAGTGATGCAACCATGTTCGCCGGGAAAACCTGCCTCTGGTTCGTGTAGCGCATGACTTCATCATTATAATACTGCCGCGCGAATCCTATCTTGTTCTCCGTGGACGACAGCTCTTCCTGCAGGGCGAGGAAATTCTGGTTCGCCTTGAGGTCGGGGTATGCCTCGACCAGCGCGAACAATTTCCCCAGCGCCGCTGTAAGCAACTGCTCGGTCGGTATGGCGTCGTTCGGACCCGCCGCCGACATCGCCTGGCTGCGCAGCCTCGTTACATTTTCGAGGGTTTCCCGCTCGTGCTTGGCATAGCCCTTGACCGTTTCGACGAGATTCGGGATGAGGTCATGCCGTCGCTTGAGCTGCACGTCTATCTGCGCCCAGCCATTGTTGACCTGGTTACGCAGGGTGATCAGCTTGTTGTATATCGCGACCACGCTGACCACGAGCACCGCGAAGATCGCCGCGAGTATGTAGAATCCAATCATCTCTCAATCAGTCTCCTTCACCGGTTTGCTGAGCTCATATTTGAACATATCGCCGAGAAAACATCCGATCGCCTCGGCGGCTTTGTCAGCCGACGCCGCGCATGCCCCGGCAACCGCCTGTATCTCCCCCCTGTCGAAGTAAATGCCGTGCTCGCGCGGACATCGGTCGAGCGTTATTTCGTTATCCCCTTTGATGACTATGGATTTCAGCCGCAGGTTGCATCGCGGACACCGCCCCTTGCCCCGCTTCGTCGCCTTGATGCCGTACAGCTCATCGGTCATCCCGCCCGGCTCCACCCCCGACCGCCGTGCTATCTCCGAAAGCTCGCCGTGGTCGAGCCATACTCCCCCACACCCGGGGCAGTAATCGATCTCGATCCCATCGAGTTCGAGTACTATCAACGGCTCGCCGCATTCAGGACACATAATGAACCTCGCTCATACATGAATACTTTCACCGAAAAAGCCCGTATCTCTTCCCCGAACGCGATAAGCATAGGCAATCCTAAATGTACTAACAAGTCCTTTTACAACCCGGCCATAAACTGCTACATTTTTCCCGCTTGTGTTTCAACGGCCGCAAGGAGGAGCATATGCATCCACGAACGGTAATCCCACTGTTGATTTCATTCTTGATTCTTCTCAGCCCGGGAGTATGGGCGGGCGGGCAGAATGGCCCCGCAATGGAGACATACCGCTTCGAGAGGGATATACATCTCGCGCCGGGTGAATTCTGCGCGATGCAATACGACATCGAGCGAAATGAATTCATCGCGACTGAGCCCGAGGGCAACTATGGATGCCTCCCCGACCGGGCGTTGAAGCAGATAATCCGCGCGCCGAAATGGGTGCGCGCAAAATTCGCCGACAGGCTCGTGGATTTGTATTACGACGATATCGATGTCGGCGACGATGCCGCACCGGTATTCGCCGATGTCAACTCCGATGGATTGGACGACCTGCTCGTAGGAAATGCAGAAGGGGAAACAGCCTGTTTCCTCGCGCCGCATTTCAGTAAAACAACGTATTACGGGTTCGATTCGCTTGTGGCGAGTTTCGCCGGGATCGCGAATATCGACCGAGAAGCGTCCGGCAGGGGATTCACAATCGCAGGCAGGCAGGACGGATCGATTGAAGTAATTGAATCAAGCGGAATCGATTCGCAGCTACGCGACAACCTCGCCCGAATGAAAGTCGCCGGCAAGGCGTCGCCCGTATTCGGCGATGTCACATCCGACGGCATCCCCGACCTCCTCATTGGCTCATCCGACGGTACCATCTCCGTTTACCGAAACTACGGCACGCCGGACGATTGGTGGTTCATCTCGAACAACCCGCTGATAGACCGGAAATTCGATGAAGACATCGGCTACCTCTCCTGCCCCCGTATACATGATATGAATAGCGATTTTATCGAGGATATAGTCACCGGGGGGAAGAATATCCCCGGCCTGAAAATATACTACGGGCCGGATTACACGGAAACGGCGTCATTTGCCTATGCTGAGCATTCGGAGCCGGAGGGGCAAGGGACGATGGTTCCCGCGCTTGGCGATTTCAGCGGCGACGGCATCTGCGACCACGCCATCGGTTTCGATGACGGCACCGTTGTAATCTATACAAGGAATCCTCAATCCGATACATACACGAAAAACGAAGCACTCGGCAGAGGATTGAAAGTCGCGAGCTTTGCCGCCCCGAATAGCGGCGATTTCAACAACGACGACCGGTGCGACCTCATCATCGGCTCTGGCGACGGAACCGTCCACCTCTTCTACGGGACCGGCTCGGGATTCGACGAAGCGGCGGGGATGTTCGACGAAATGGATTTCGGCGAATACCCGTCCCCCGCCGGGTATGACTTCAACCACGACGCGATGCTCGACCTCGTCGTAGGCAACAAGGCGGGCGAATTGAATGTCTTCCTCGCGCCCGACTGGGAGAAAGTCGAAGGCGGGCTGGGAATCGTGAATGCGGGAAGCTATGCATCTCCCGCATTCGGCGACCTCAACGGCGATGGAATCCCCGAACTACTCATCGGCTCCCTCGACGGCACATTCCGCTATCTCGAAGGAATCGGCAACGCCTGGGCCGAGAAACATTCGTGGGTTTTTCATCCGACATACGGCGTCAACGGGATTAACGATTTCTTCACCCGGACGCATCCCGATTCGACCCTCATGCGCGGCGCAATCGATGATGAAACCCTCAATGCATTCCTCGACCAGTTCGAGTCCTGCAATGATGAATATTTCGACGAAGTCGCATTCACAATCGCCAACACCCAGACCGAAATGCTTCGCGCCACGTGCCGCCTCGGCAACGCCGACCTCGTCGTCGAAAACGCCCGTGACATCTATGACTTCGCGTCCAAAGTAAAATATGCCGATATCATCGAAAAGGATGACTATACGACCATCCAATATATTTCCGAGGACGGCTCGCCGAAAGAAATGCCGCGCGATATCTACTACTGGTGGGTCGTTCACCCGGTCGTCGAATACGATATCCCCGCGCGAATCGACGCCTCGTTCTGGCGCCACGACAATGAATACTACGGCATCACTCTCGAGGAATGGAATCGCAAGGAAATCACCGCTGAAAATTACGAGCACACCCCCGATGCCAGTTTCTGGCGGACATTCCTTCCCGTGGACCGCCGCTACGGCAAAAACCTGCTCGATGTCGTCGCCGATGCCGAGAACATCAAGGAAGCGGCATATCTCGTCGCCGACTGGATAACCTACTCCGGCTCGAAGATAGGCAAGTGGAACGAATACGGCCTGCAGAGCAACGACATCCAGCCACTCGTGATTTATGAGAAAAATTACGGCTCGTGCGGCGAACAGGCGATGCTCTGCGCCGCATTTTCGCGAACCGCGCTCATACCAAACGCCCCCGTCGGATGCAACGGCGAAGACCACGCTTGGAACGAATGGTGGATGGACGGCAAGTGGTACCAGTGGGACATCGGGAGCGCCATTGTCGACCTGGGGCATCCATGGAATGAAAGGCCCGGGCATACCGGCACGCCGCTCATTTCGATATCGCGAAGGCGCGGCGACGGCGTGGTCGACAATTCAACCACGCGCCCGGTCAATCCGCCGGGGGCGAATTACATTCCCGGCGGCGCGCCGGGTTATACCGAGGTCGGGAAGGTTCATATCAATGTCGTCGATGAAGACGGCGTGCCGGTCGAAGGCGCGCTCGTCATCATCAGGAGCAAATGGAACAACTACTACCGCACGTCGATATGGGATTACACTGACCCCGAGGGCCGCTGCGATTTCTCATTGGGCAACCCGATCACCGGCTCCTGCGTCGTCGACATCATCACCCCGCTCGGCATAACAGGCACGGAATATTTCGTGATGCGCGAGAACGAGGAGTTTTCATATACATATGACCTGCCCGGACGCGTCAACCGTACGAAACTTGCCACCACAACCGGCAGGCATGGCTCGATAGGAAATCTCGGCGTGACCGTAAATGTCAGCGAGGAGGAACAGCGTCCGCATAACTATTCCGGCGCGAGGGGGAATCCGAGGAACACCGTGCTCAAGGAGCGGGCGGGATTCTACGGCACCCGGTGGTATTCCGAGCCGAACGATATCCATTACGGCGTATGCGCGGCTGTGTTATCGGCGGATGAATATGCGCGGTTCATCGAAACGGATGAACTTCCCGATAAACAGTGGACAAAAGATGACGATTTCAGGCTGGATTTCGCCCCCGACGCGGACGATGTGGTCATCTTCTACAATCCGAATCGCTACACCCACGTATGGTTCACCGCCGGGCTTGAGATAGAATCCCCCGCCGAAGATCCGGAAATCGAGTTGACGAATTTCGAAAACACCATCTCCACCGGCGAAGTGGCGGGCTTCAACGGAACAGCTTCCGATAATCTTCACGTGGCATCGCTGAAAGTCTCATTTAACGGCGGAAGCACATTCGATGACATCACCGGATGCCTCGATAGAACCACCGGTGAATTCATATATTCATGGGATACCGGTGACGGCGGACCCATTACGCCGGGGGATTACGATGTAGTATTTCGCGTCGATGATGACTCCGGCGCATATGCCGAGACGAAGCCGCGCGTGGTGAGTGTGCGCCCCGCGACATATTTCGCCGGCCAGGTCATCCACCAGGACAATCCCGATTCGCCGCTACCGAGAACATCGTGGATGCTCGGTCCGTTCACCGTCGGCGAGAATGAACGCTTCCTCGGTATCGAGGGATACAGCGTCGAGCCTGAATTCGACATGGATATGTATCTCTACTTCGACAGGAACGGCAACCGCAAAATCGACGGCGACGCCGAACGGGCAGGCACATCGGCGGGACCATCCGCCGTCGAGACGATCCTCCTCAACGACCCGCAGCCCGGGGCGTACTGGATCTTCTGCCAGGGATGGCAGGTCAAAGAGCGCAAGGATATCGACCCATGGGAAAATCTCAGGAAATTATCCCCGGGCGAATTGATGCTGCTCGACTACGCCGATGTCGACCGCGCGACGGCATATGCGTTGCTCGATGTCACCCTCTCCTTCAACTACACGCCGTCATTCATCATCGATGTCGAGCCATCGCAAGAGCTTCTCGTAACCGAACCGGTCATCACCGGGAAATTCCGCGACGGCTTCGACGTCGATAGAAATTCGTTCCGCGTGACGATTTCGGGCTCGGACATAACCCGCTTTGTCTCTTTCGACAATCAGGGCTTCGCTATTGACCTCGGCGGATACCCGCTCGAAGCCGGCGCCGAGTATCCCGTTATCATCAAAGCCATGACATCGAACGGCATCGCCGACAGCCTCACCCTCAACTTGACGGCATACGAACCCGCGATAGAGCAGGGGCAAGAATCGGCGGGTGCGGATGCGTCAGCCCAGCCGGGGCAGCCCTCGCTGTTGAAGCTTATGCCCGGCGACGGCGCGAACATGTACGATTTCCGCTCACCGCTCGTCGCCTATTACTCGCTTGAAATCAAGGATGAAGTTGCAAGCGCGCGAATAATACTCGACGGCGAGGATATAACCAACGCATCGAAAGTCTACAGCGACGGAATCATCTACCTTCCCGCCGAGTTGTATTCAAAGGGGGAGCATGTGTTCGAAATCATCGCCACCCTTTCCGACGGGCGCGAGATCGAAGCGAAGAGCACATTCACCATATTGTCGATGGATGAGATTGAAAAAAAGTAGGGACAGTCACCTATTTCGCTCATGGCATTACGGGTTATCGCAGATCTCCGTGCGAAATAGGTGACTGTCCCTACTTTTTTTGAATCTTCGCCCACGTATCCCTGAGCGTAACGGTTCGATTGAAAATCAGCCTTCCCGGCGTCGTACCGGCATCGACGCAGAAATATCCGAGCCGCTCGAACTGGCAGTGGTATCCCACCGACGCCCCCGCAAGGCTCGGCTCGACATAGCACGGCGATACCACCTGCAGCGATTCGGGATTCAGATAATCGGTGAACGTCTTCCCTCCCTCCATATCCGACGCATCGTCTATCGTGAACAGGTGGTCGTACAGCCTGACTTCCGCCTCCACCGCGTGCTTCGCCGAAACCCAGTGGATCGTCGCCTTCACCTTGCGCCCGTCGGATGCCGAACCGCTGATGGTCTGCGGGTCGTATGTGCATCGCAATTCAGTCACAGTGCCGCCCGCATCCTTGATCACATCCACGCACTTGAGAAAATATGCGTTCCGGAGCCGCACTTCGCCGCCGGGAGCGAGACGGAAGAACTTCTTCGGCGGGTCTTCCATGAAGTCGTCGCGTTCGATATAAAGCTCGCGTGAGAATGGAATCTTGCGGGTTCCCATCGACGGGTCTTCCGGGTTATTCACCGCTTCGAGCTCTTCCGATTTATCTTCCGGGTAATTCTCGATGACCACTTTCAGCGGGTTCAGCACGCCCATCACGCGGGGGGCATGCAGATTCAAATCCTCCCTCAAACAATGCTCCAGCAGCGCGATATCGACCACGTTCTCTTTCTTGGCCATGCCGATGCGCGAGCAGAAATCGCGTATCGACGCGGGAGTATAACCGCGCCGGCGCAACCCCGACAACGTCGGCATCCGCGGGTCATCCCATCCATCGACGAGTTTCTCCTCCACGAGCTGTATCAATTTCCGCTTGCTGACAACAGTACGGCTCACGTTCAGCCGCGCGAATTCTATCTGCCTCGGGTGGTACACACCGAGCGCGTCGAGGTACCAGTCATACAGCGGACGGTGGTTCTCGAACTCGATGCTGCACAGCGAATGCGTGATGCCTTCTATCGAATCGGACTGCCCATGCGCCCAGTCATACATCGGGTAGATGCACCATGCGCCGCCGGTTCTCGGATGCTCGGCATGCAGTATGCGGTACATTATCGGGTCGCGGAGGTTCATGTTGCTCGACGACATGTCTATCTTCGCGCGAAGCGTCTTCGAGCCGTCGGCAAATTCCCCCGCGCGCATGCGCTCGAACAAATCGAGGTTCTCATCGACCGGGCGATTTCTATGCGGGCTGTCCTTGCCGGGTTCGTTCCATTTGCCGCGGTATTCACGAATCTCCTCGGGACTCAGATCGCAGACATATGCCTTGCCGTCCCTGATGAGCTGCACCGCCCACTCGTACAATTGCTCGAAGTAATCCGATGCATGATACAGCCTGTCTTCCCAGTCGAACCCGAGCCACTTGATGTCTTCCTTGATGGCATCCATGTAAACGACATTTTCCTTTATGGGATTGGTGTCGTCGAATCGAAGGTTGCACAGGCCGTTGAATTCCTTCGCTATGCTGAAATTGAGGTATATCGATTTGGCATGCCCGATGTGCAGAAAGCCGTTCGGCTCCGGCGGGAATCGCGTATGCACCCGCGCGTCATTCTTTTTATTCTTGACGTCTTCCGCGACTATCTTGCGTATAAAGTCATCCGATGACGTTGTCTCATCCGCGCTCATCTTTCTCTCCCGGGCGTTTCAACGCTTCCCGACCGTAAACATCGATAATTGAATCACTATTTTCACTATTTTCAATGAAATGGCAATGAAACCCGCACACATCGACGAAAAAAACCGGCGCTGGAAATATGTTCCTCGACGAGATATTCAATATGTAAGCCTTGACCGCGCCGTACATCCTTGCGCTACAGGCTTTACACAGCTAAAAGTACTATATTTGAATATGCTATAATGTAACATATCTCGCAGGCCGAGGTTTATCGTCCGGCGAGCCCCTTCATATGCTGTCAGGAGGTCATGGCCTTGAAATCAGTAATAATAAGAACACTCATCCTCCCGATGATTCTGTCAATCTGCCTTTTTCTCGTTCTGCCCGGATGCAGCAGCGGCGGGAATCCGGTCGCGCCAGCGCATACGGAAATGACAAGCGACGAGAGCACCGGGGCAACTTCCGAAAGCAACCGACTGCTCTGGGGATTGTGGACCGTCGAGCTGCATGCCGCGACGGGTACAATCGACCTGGTTCCGCTGCGGGGAGCCATGCTCAATTTAAATGTTGTTCAGTTCCTCCAACCCCCGTCAAGCTCGATGGACCTGCTGACATACACGCTTAATCCGGATACCAGCTTCGCTACCGGGTATATCGATATCAATGTTACGATTCGCCATCCATATTTCGGCCTCAATAAATTCCGCGGCTTCGATGTAAAAGGCATTGTGATGGGCGATGGCGCGGTGCCATTTTCTTTTGACCCCTCGGCTTCGCATGCGGGGCCGGATGATTTGCGGCTCCTGAACGCCGATGGCTGGACACGCTGGTGGAATCCGACCGAATTCACCACATACGGCACGATATTCGGTTACGCGCAGGGCTCCAAGGCCACCAACGGATATAACGCCGGTGCAACGGTCAACCCATACAAATATTTTGCCGACTCGCTCGAGATTGACGCTCCCATCAGCGACGTCGACCTCGAAACGCGTGGCACATTCGCCGCCGGGCCCGGTATCAACACGCGCAGGTATATCCTTCAATTTCCTCTCAACGGCGGCCCCGATTTCCGCTTCAACTACGCCGTGGACGCATGCTGGGCACCGCCCGACCCCGAACAGGCCCCGGTGTACCCTATCGATGCGTTCCCGATGAAAGCCAACATGCAGGAAGCATGGCAGGTGAATATCGACAGTTCCGGCACAACAGCATGGTACGTAAACGACTCCAGCAAAGGCGGCTATCTCAAACTCGCCGTCGAAGTTTTCGACTGGCAGGGGATGACGCAGCCCGATGGCGTCGGGGGCCAAGTGACATCCATACTCGTCGACAGCCCTGTCCTCGCGTCACCCGTCGATCTCAACACTCTCACATCGCCCGTTTCGGGCGGCCCCGGTTCATCGGTATGGGAAGCTGAGATCACCGAACTCGATTTAACAGCGTCGGGTGAATTCGATGTCTGGGTCGCGGTGCAGGCGCATCAGCCCGCAAATTACGCGCCCCAGCTTGCGGGCGGTAATCCCGATGCGTTCGATTGGCCGGATGTCCCCGTACGAGCTTATATGAAAGGCATCGCCACTGTATCCAACACCCCCGGGACAGTGCCACAGGTTTTGCAGGTCGTCCCGGCGAAAGGCGAAGTATCAACCGTCGAAAGCGATGTGCAGATCATCGGCGCCAATTTCCTCGACGGCGCTTCCGTCGAATTCAGGTACGATGTGTCAACTACCCTTGACGTGTCTGATCTCCAGTGGCTCGATTCGAACCACCTTGAGTTCGATGTCGACTGTACCGGGCCGCTGGGATACTACGATGTCACCGTGACGAATCCCGATATGGCCCAGGGCACCCTCGATAACGGGTTCGAAGTCGTGGAATCATTCGAATGCTCGGGCTATGCCCATGACTGGGCCGGAAACGATTATGTCCTTAACGGCATCGGCTCGGCGGATTTCTTAAGGTTCGACACCGCCACTATCAGGCAGGGTC
>CAZSPL010000100.1:0-13350 GCA_964608735.1 uncultured Planctomycetota bacterium
ATGCCGCTTCGATTTTAAGCAGGTTGTTCGCGGGCGGCTCGAGGAAATTGAGCGCATTCAAATGAAGCTGCGGTTCCCGAACCGGCACGATATCCCAATCGCTGCCGTCCGCTTCAACCCGTACCGTCCACATCCCCCACAACCCATGTCCCTCTTTTACTTCGAAGCCGCGAGCCGCGATTTCGGGATTTCCCTCCACCGCCCCGCTATCCATCGCGATCGGATTTCCCCCGGAGCATCCGAGTCCGACGACGAATATAAGCATGACCGCCGCGAGCAATTTCCCCATATATCTCATCCTACCATGTTAGATGCACTGAGCAGTCCGATGTTTGGCGTATGCTTGGCGCGTGTCCCAAATTTATCAGCGGAAATTACCTCTGGAAACAGCTTGGCGGGGTTTTCACCCCGCCGATGGGCATATCTAAGGCAAACATGGGTTACTGATTTATTAACGGCCTTACCAGGGGCGTAAAGAAACCCCTGCTCCTTACATTCCTTGGAAAATCCCCGTTTTCAGCCCGGCTGTTCATCACACCAATCGCACCCTGTAACCTTCAAAGGCGCTGATACGGAACCTGCCGGGTAATGAGTAATCAGCAATTTCCACGCCATATACGAATGCACCGGCACCGGGAATAATAAATTTTCGAGAATCCCTTGATTACCGGCGGCTGACGCTGTGACCGCGGGCTTTCCCTAATCCCGCACAACCCGGCGGATGCCGTCCGCGTCAGGATGCACCGAAAGGTTAACGGAAATGTGAATATCCCGGTTCGGGAATGGATATTTCTCGCCGATTACCGGTACAATGATATTTCTTTTCGCCTTGAGGCGTGATTTTTTTCGAAGCGACCGGGAAAGGCTGATGGGCCGGAAACACATTAAGATAATACCATTCGTCATCCGCCTGTTCTTGATAACCCTTTTGCTTGCGGTTGTCGGAGGGGCATTCATGCTCTATGGTGCGCTCACGCGTCCCGACCTTGTCTACCGTCTCTACCCCTATGCCGCCGATATCCCGGGCGAAACACTGAGTGAGAGGGGCGTCATCGCGATGGGAAGCGCCCATGACAACCGCCTGCAGAGGTTGATCATCGCGGAAAATGCATCGGGCCAATATGATGAGGCGGATGACCAATTCCGGGTCGACGTCAAATGCCGGGTCGCGGGCGAGAGTGTCGAGACGAAAAGCGGGATGTTCACGTTTGCCTTCGACGGCAAGCCCGAAAACTTCGAGGTTTTTATCGATCAGCCGAATCCCGTGAATTTCTACAAACTGACACCTCTCACGGTTCTCGCCTATTATGAAAACGAGCTGAGGGTGGTTGTCACCATACTCGACCTCGGCCTTGGGGCCGAATACACAAGCCGGACGATTATTCCACTTCCATCCGCCGCGAGGGGAGCGGGGATCAAATTCGGCAACACCATCATGGCCGATGAATTGAATACGAGCGACGGCAAACGCATGTTCATCGCGTTCAGCCTGAACTTCAACGAAGCACCGGACTCGCACGGCGACTGGTTGAAGAATCACCCGGATGGAGAGCCGGATCCCGCCATGTGCACGCATTTTGGCGTATTCATCGTTCCCGCGGAACAGCCGGCATGGCGCGAGCCGCATGATGTCGTCGAGCTGCCGTCCACGGCGATGCTGACGTTCGCGAAGCCCTACGGCTGGCCCTGCCTGATGGCGAGCTGCGGGAATCCCAACCATGGCTGGTACACCCGCCCTCTCGTTGAATTCGCGGATAATCCCGTCGAATCGGCGCTGTATTCCAACAATGACAGTTTCCAGACTTTTTACATGATAAATCTTAACTCCGGCGTGATTACCGGGCGCTACCGCTTCGGTGAGGATGATGAGAGCAGCGCATGGTATTACCAGGCATACAGCGCGTGCTCCGGGCATACGAAGAATGAAGCTGTTACGGAATTCGCCATCATCGCGTGGTCGGTCGCGAAGGACGTCATGGCGCGCCGCATCGAGACCGTCCGCACCATATCCAACGCGATGGAATTCACATGGGATTTCCTCCCCGAATCAGGATCCCGCTCAATCCCGGTGGACCGCCTTCCGGGTACGGGCTACCCGATCGAAAACAGCGAAGGCAAACTCGGATTCCTCCTGCTCAACGAAGACGGCTCCGCATCGCTCACGCTGCAGCCCGAGCCCTATGAATTCCAGGAAATCGCGTGGACCCATGAAGCGCCGGGAGCGGGAAACGCAAAGCCCGGTTTCATGGCGAAAGGTTTCCTCGGCGTGGTTCAAGCCCCCGGCGGCGGCGACGGCTATGCTCTCGCGACGAATAATTCCACTATCGTTGTTTACGATGAGACCGGAAATATACTTCATCAGCGGGAAATCCGCGGGCATTTCCTGAACGACAACACCTATTACAATTCCGCCACGACGGGCATCACGAGGCTCGTGTGGGGCGATGTGACGATAAGTCAGAAATTCCCGGCCCTCGTACTGCTCGAATCCGATTTCGGAAGCGGCATGTACAAGCTCGCCCTCAACGACAAGCGTAATCCCCGTTGGCCCGTGATTATCACACTGGTATGGGCGGCGCTTTTCGTCTTGTGGATTGCCGGGCTTCTTCTTTTACTGAGGTATACGAGGGAAAAGACATTCATCAGCTACGACGAGCACGAACTGATCGTCGATGCCGAGCGCAATGAAACCGCCCACGAGCGAGAGAAGCAGGCGGTGTCGGCGCATGAGATAAGGAACCCGCTGAATGCCATACGGGGTTTCGCGAAGATGCTTCTGGATGACGCATCCGACGATGACCAGCGCGAATCGGCGCAGGTTATCGTCAAGGAGACTGACCGCCTTGACGGCATCCTCAAGCGCCTGCTCGATTACTCCCGCGAGCTGAAAATAAACCTCGTCGAAGTACCGCTTCCGAGATGGTGGGATGAGCTGAAATCAATCGGCGGCGAGATGGCCCACGCCGCGACGGTGAAGGCATCTTGGGCCGACCCGCCCGATACGACCGGGGTATTCGACCCCGACCTGATGCACCAGGTATTCGTCAACCTGTTCAAGAACGCGGTGGAAGCATCGCCTGAGGATAGCAAAATCCGTGCCGCTCTCTCTGTGCGGAAGAATAATATCGTCCTCAGGATCGAGGATGACGGCCCGGGGATCTCGCCGGAAGACGCCGCGAAAGCGTTCGAGAAATACCACACAACAAAAACTGAAGGGTCGGGGGTCGGACTGCCGTTCTCGAAACGCATCGTGAAAGCCCACGGCGGGAGGATATATTTTGACCATTCAGTGCAAAAGGGCGCCGCGATTGTAGTAGAATGGCCCGTAATGCCGCCCAAGCATGTACAGGCGAAGGCCCGGGGCAACCGGAGTAGTTGAGTGCGGCAAGAGGATTTATGAACGGCAAGGTATTGATTGTTGAAGATGACCCGTCCGAGAGGCTCCTGCTGAAGAAACAGCTTACGCGATGGGGTTATGAACCGAGGGAAGCCGCCGATGCATCCACCGGGGAGAAAATAGCATCCGAAGAAGATATCACCGCCGCGATTTTGGACTATAAATTGCCCGACTTTGATGGGGTGGAGCTTTTCCGGCGGATCATCCGCCTGAAGCCCGGCACGCCGGTTATGCTCATCACTGGCGCGCATAAGCCGGAGCTGACCATCCAGGCGATGTCGGAAGGGCTCTACCACTATATGTCGAAGCCGGTCGATATGGATGAGCTGAAGATTCACCTCGACCGGGCCATAACGATGAAGCAGATGACCGACGATTACGTGCGGGTTACCGAGAACAAGGCCGGCGAGTGGTTTATCGGCTCATCACGCGGCATGCTCGATGTATTCCGCCGCATCGGCCTGTTCGCCAACACCGATTCACCGGTGCTCATATGCGGCGAGACCGGCACGGGCAAGGAACTCGCCGCGAGGGCGCTGCATCGCTATTCCGCTCGCCGCGAGCGGAAGTTCATCACGCTGCACATATCGTCGCTGTCGTCGAATCTTGTCGAAAGCGAGCTGTTCGGGCACGAGAAGGGCTCCTTCACCGGCGCGGACAGGCTTCACGTGGGACGCATCGAAGCCGCCGCCGGCGGGTGCCTGTTCATCGACGAGTTGGCCGATATGCCGCCCGACGTGCAGGCCAAGCTGCTGCGGGTGCTCGAATACGGCGACTACAGCCGCGTGGGAGGCGAGGAGCAGCTTCAGAGCGAAGCCCGGCTCATTATCGCGACGAACGTCGACCCGCGGAAGCTCGTCGATGAGGGGACGCTTCGCGAGGACCTCTATTTCCGCCTCGATGTCGAGCGCATCAATATCCCGCCGCTTCGCGAACGCAAGGAAGACATCCCCCAGCTCGTCGATTTCTTCATCGCGCGCCAGAACACCGGTCAGAAGAAAGATATACTCGGCGTAAGCAATGAAGTGATGGATGAATGGATGAACTACAACTGGCCGGGCAATGTGCGGGAGCTGCAGAACACAATCTTCCGCGCGGTATCCCTCACCCGCGACCGCATCATAAGCGAGTCGCACCTTGGCGATTCAGCATCCAGGCCTGCCGAGCCCATCACCGCTTCACCACGCGGCGCGCTTCCGAACCTCAAGGATGCCGTGACCGAACTCGAACGGGCGGTTATCGAGAAGGCATTGCGCGAATCATCGGGCAATCTCTCCCAGGCCGCGCAGATGATTGGCCTCACCCGCCGCGAACTTCAGGGCAGGATAGAAAAATACGAAATCGAGCACGCTTGACCTTTTCGTTAACGAAATGGAGCACCGGGCGTATACCTGCCCACCTGAACGCATCTAAAAACATGGCTGCAAAGGAAACCGCAGGGAAGGTTAAAAAATGCTCAAGCGATTTTTATTGCTTTCGATTATCACCGCTGTGACGCTCTGGTCGGGATGCGGGTCGGGAAATTCACTCGATGCCGTACTGCCGGAATGCCGGGCTGTTTCAGATTCCTCTTCCCACCAGCTCTGGGGCTTGTGGCAATTCGCGGTGGACCCCGGTGCCGGGACGATGGATGCCGTCGCATTGCGCGACGCCGCGATGCATCTCAACGCCCTGCATTTCCTCGAACCCCCGCCGTTCCTAAACCTCAGCCTCGATTCGCTCGAAATCAACGGGAATATCGTCGATGCCGTCATCGGCCTCAGGAACCCGTTCCTCGGACAGAATAAATTCACCGGTTTCGATGTATGCGGCATTTTCATCACCCACGGCTCCATCGGGGGATTCGACAACCCCAATATCGTCATAGCCGGACCCGGCGACACGCATCTCACCAATCCCGACGGTTATACCCGCTGGTGGAATCCGGCGGAGTTTCCATATGACGGCTCGATGTTCAGCTACAAGGACGGCCTGCTCGGTACGCCCGATTCATCAGCCGATTTCAACTCGACCGTCAACGCATACAAACTTTTCTGCGACGACCTCGACGACCCGGATGACTCCGTCGGCGCGCTCGACCCATCCAACCGATGCGTATTCGGCGCGGGACAGAAGAATACCCGCCGCTACCTTATTCAGATGAGCGGCGGACTTGTATTCAACTACGCCGTCGATGCATCGTGGAAATTCCCCGATGGCACTCCGCCATACGACGTGCCCGGTGATTTCGCCCCCCGACGCGAATCGTGTGGAAGCGTGGAACATATCAATCACTGAGACCGAGAATACCCTCTGGAACGACGGCGCGGATTCCGGCGGCGAACTCGGCCTGCTCATCGATGTCTGGGATCACTTCGACGCCGAGCTGAATACGGTAAGCGTCGAGTCGCCGGGTAATTTCGGCGTGCCCTCGCCTGCATCTCCAATCGGCGGCGGGGCCGGTTACAGCACATATTATATAAATATAGATAACGCAACTCCCGACGAAGATTCGATAGATATCCTCATCGAGGCCGCCTGCGAAGCAACCGGCTACCAGGGAATCATCCCCGGCGAAAAAGTCACCGCGTATTTTATTCACGCGAGCGATGTCTCCCCCAACTCACCGTCCAACTCGAACCTGCATATCATCAACCCGGACGGCGGCGAGTCGCTCATGCAGGACTGCCCGTATGAAATCGAGTGGGAATCATCGGGCGACCCCATCGCCGACGTGAAGCTCGAATACTCGACAGACGGTTTCATAGCCGACGTGAACGAGATTGTCGCATCGACGCCAAACGACGGTTTTTACGACTGGGAAGTGCCGGCGATAGAATCGGATACCGTCCGCGTGCGCGTCAGCGATGTCCTCAACGCGGCCGTGAAAGACATCTCCGACGACGATCTCTCCGTCGACGCTCCCGGTGAGCCGATATGGCCGACGTATAAATACGATGTCTCGCGGCACGGCATCAGCCCGAACGTCGGGCCGTCAACGAATCACATCGAGTGGACATTCCACTGCACCACCCAGACGACCCCGGGGCCGAGCATCGGGTGGGACGGCACGATTTACATCGGCACCAACGATGGCCATTTCCACGCGGTCTATCCCGACGGCACCGAACGCTTCACCCTTGCGCTCGGAAGCTTCATCCTCGGCACTCCCGCCATCGCGCCGGACGGCACGGTCTACGCGGGCACCTGGGGCGCCGCGCCGAAACTCTATGCCATACGTTGCGAAGGGGATATCGAGTGGGAATTCGACGCCAATAACAATTTCAACAAATGCCACCCGGTCATCGGCGACGACGGCACCATCTACATCGGCGACAACGGCGGACGCTTCTACGCCATCAATCCCGATGGCACCGAGAAGTGGCACTATGATTCCAACGGCGGTTTTGTGCCCTCACCATGCATCGGGCCCGACGGCGAGATTTACTTCGCCATGGTTGGCAGTACGATCTACGGTTTCAACGACCTCGGGCAGGGCTCATATGATTTGTTCTGGCAGCACGTATTCCCCGGCGAGCATATGGGTAATTCACCGTCGGTCGACGGCGACGGCCATGTCTACTGCTGCGGGCTGTATCTCAACACCGTATGGGTGTGCGACCCGGATACCGACACGATACTGTGGACATTCGACGCCCCCGACGGTTTCGATGAAGCATCGGTGAGCATCGATACCGACGGCACGATTTACATCGGGTGCAACGACTACAATATGTACGCGGTGAATCCCGGCGGAAGCGTGAAGTGGTCAACCCCGGTCGGCGGACGCGTTCCCTCCAGCGTGATCATCGACCCCGCCGGACACCTCTACTTCGGCACGCGCGACATCGGCGTATTCTACTGCCTCAACAAAACCAACGGCAATGTGATATGGAGCTATCCCACCGGGGAAACCATACGGTGCACCGCCGCCATCGCGCCCGACGGCACCCTCTATGTCGGCGGCCACGACGGCCTGTTGAAAGCATTCAAGGATGAATAACCTCTGGTGCCACGGGCACGCGAGTCCGCGAGCTTGCCCGTGTCTTTGGCCCCTCCCTTACGGTCGGGGTTCTGTTTGCCAAAGCAATATCGACTCCGGGTGGCACCCCTTTACCGCGCTTAAAGTATGTGTTTGATATCGCGATGAAAGAAATTGCGCGGGAAAGGGGTGGCCTCCGGGTGTATAGCATCCGCCCCGACCGGGGCAATGCCGTCATCACGTCGAGCACAAAGGACGCTTTGTCTCCCGCTCTTTTTCAATCGTCCAGTCGCGCTCTATCCAGTCGATGGCGCGTTCGATTTCCTCTATAACATTGGGATCATCTTCCGCCTTGAGCATCTCCTTAAGCTTCGGCAATGCCGCCTCCGCAATCTTCCCCATGTTTCTCAGCGCGACTATGGCGGTTCTGAAAACCTCCGGATCGTCATCGTCAAGGGCCGCGATGATCGAATCCAGCGCCCCGGCCGCATCCGTTCCCATATATACAAAGGGCAGCAGGATGTAATGCTTCAAATCCCCGTTGGCGTTTTGAAGTTCCTCGACCAGCGGCCCGACGGCATCATTGCCGAATTGTGAAAGCGCATACGATGTCGAGAACGAAAGGCTGTCATCATTTTCACGAAGGACTTCAATCAAAAGCGGTACTACTTCGTGCGCCTGCATGCCGATATCACCGAGTGCACGGATGGCGCTACGTCGAAGCGACGGCCTGGATTGCATTTGTGTACTTAAACGGTAATACGGCGACGTGGGAAGGATTTCGCGCTCCGGGCTTTTCACTACTTCAATAAGCGCGGGGATTGCCTCCCTCGCCGATGGCGCGATGCCGCCGAGCGCGTTCGCGGCCATCATCGCGACGTTTATTTCTTCATCATCGAGTGCGTCGATAAGATTTGGCACCGCCTCCCTCGCGGCTATCCCCATCCCGCTTATGGCATTCGCCGCACCGGAACGCATGCCGGGATCATCACTCTTAAGTAACTCCATTAAAATCGGGAGAGCGGGCTTGGCATCGGCGCCGAGAAGCTTTATCGCGTAAAACGCCGATTGCACTTTCATTGTATCCCCTTCCGCGAGAACATCGATGAGCGCCGGCACCGCCGCATCCCCAAGCTCGGCAAGAACACGCGCCGCTGCATAACCGGAGGTTTCTGAATTCGGGTTCCAGGGGAGCCGGGCCACAAGGTGCGGCACCGGGTCGCCGCCGATGGAATCAAGCGCCCGCTTAGCCTCATTCTGGACATCTTCATCCTCATCCATCAGGCACATGCTGAGCGCTTCTTCGGAAACGAGCTCGTTATCGCCGATAAGGCTCAACGCCTCCGCCGCGCTGTAGCGGAGCCACCAGTCATCGGTGTCCTCAAGTAACCTGGTCAGAGCAAGAACGGCCTCTTTCCCGGCATCCGGGCCTATCCGGCCGAGCGCTTTCGCCGCGGCTACCTGTGTGAGACGGTCCCATCCGCCTAATCCTTCGAGAATTGTCTCCACGACATCCTGCTTTGCGCCGATTTCACCGAGCGCGACAATTATCTTCCGTCGGATTTCATCATTGCTCGCCTTGTACATCTGTTCGAACACGGGAGCCGCTCCTTCGGAATATGCCGACAACGACTCGTATGCATCGACCGCCGCCTGCCTTACAACACCATTCGGGTCGTTTTCGAACCTGTACCTTAACTCTGGAAGCGCGAGGGTGCCGAACAGGCCTTCATCACCGAGCAACTCCGCGGCGTGAAACCGCGTGGCGGCATCACGGTCCTTGAGTTCATCCATCAGCCAGAGAACATATGCCGCCTGGGAGTAGTCACGCTCGTAGAGCAATGCGTCGCTCTGGGCCGATGCATAGATGGGTATCGCGACCGCGGCCACGACGATAAGAAACGCGCACAGCAGCTTGTTCATGAAATGCCCTCCCGATTCATGCCCCCGCATTACATTTCTTCTTCCATTATGACAACAATTTGTCGAATATGTTTCAAGAAGCCGGCTTGTCACTCCGCGTAATCGATTCCGGTGCCACGGGTACGCGAGTCTGGTGCCACGGGTACGCGAGTCCGCGAGCTTACCCGTGTCTTTGTCCCCTCCCTTCCGCCTTCGCTACGCTTCGTCGGACAAGTACGGTCGGGGCTCGGGCTTAATAATCTTTTCCGATTCAATCGAGAAAAATATCGAACAATAAAACAACTCTCGTGTGGCACGGACAAGCGTCAACCAGTCCTTAAAGTCCAACCCACTTCGCCCGAAGCTTGTCCGTGTCTTCAATCTCTGCCAACTTCATCACGCTTCGGGAAGAGCCCGGCTGCCGTCTTCGAGGGCCTGCCTTTCCTCCCTCGGAAGCGCGGTCAGATTCTCGAGGCTCGTGCTGAACTTCTCGAACTTGCGATTGGTCTCGCCATATTTCGCCGCCGCATTTTTCAGGTGCGTCCCGAGCACCGTGAAGCTTTCCACCACCGCGCACATCTCGTCGTTAAGCTGGCTCAATTTCGCGAGCACTTCCTTTGTGTGCTCTTCGAGAGCCATCCCTTTCAATCCCATTGCGACGGTCATCAGATATGCGAAAAAGTTATTCGGGCTTACGGGGATGACACGCTTGCCGACGGCGTAGTCGCTCAGCGGACGGTCCCCCTCGAATTCCGCCGTGACGATCTCATAATAGACATTCTCCGCCGGGACATACATGAACGCGAATTCGAATGTCCCCTCGGCGGGACGGATATATTTCGACGCGATATCGTCGACGTGCTTCTTCACGTCGTTGCGGAACCGCACCTTCGCGCCCTTCTCGATATCATCCCCTTCCTTCGATGAAATCAGCTTGCGGAAATTCTCCAGCGGGAATTTAGCGTCGATGGGCACCATGCCCCCCTGCAGCTTGATGACGGCATCCACCTTCTGCCCGTCGGAGAAACCGTACTGCAAAGCATAGTGCTCCGCCGGGAGATGCTGCGCGAGGAAGTCCGACAAAAACGCTTCGCCGAATCCGCCGCGCGCCTTCGGGGCCTGCAAGATGCTCGTAAGCTCCTCCACCTGCAGGCCGACGTCGCGCACCTTCTTCTGCGCTTCCTCTATCTTCCCAAGCTCCTGTTTCATCTCGGCGAAGACTTTGGTGGATGCGTCTATCCGCTCCGAAAAATCCTTCCCGGCCCTCTGGATGAAATCGACATTCGATTCGAGCCGCGTGTTTATCTGCCCGACGGCGACCTCGAGGCGCTTGTCCACCTGTTCGGTGACGGCCTTCAGCCTGTCATCGAGTTCCTTGCGGCCCGTGGCGAGTGATTGGTCGACCGTACCGCGCATCTTGTCGATGTTGTCGACGAACGCCTGGTTCTGCTTGCCGAGCCATCCGACGACACTCTCCCCGACCTGCCCGATTTTCGTTTCGAGCTCCTGGCGTACGGATGTCAGCTTGCCGTCGATATCGGCGCCGGTCGATTTCGAGTCATCTTTCCGTCCGAATATCTTGAACATGAGCACTATCACCGCCGCTGTAAGCGCCACCAGCAGTGATAGAATGATATAGAGAAGCGTTTCACCGGCCATTCCCCGCCTCCATGTTATCGGTGGTTTCAATCATCATGCTCAAGAACGGTGCCAAAGGCAAGGGAAATAATTATTAAAATTCTTTAATGATAGCGCTTGACATCAAAACCTCGACCTATATAATAGGCGGTAATTTCGACCCTCCTCATAAGGAAGAAGACCTCTCAAGGGTCTTCTTTCTATTCACCGAACGGCAGCGCTTTCTACAACCCTTTATATTTCTACCCTTGGCGTCATCACGGTTGTCATCTCGCGCCGATGCGTATATCCTGTTATGTAAAATTCCTGTGAATGAACCGTATGCGCAACGTATTTAAATGCCTTTTCTTTCTTCTTCCCCTGACCGTACTACTTGCCTTCTCGTGTGGCGGAAGAGCATCCGCGCCCCCGGGCGACATCGACCTCGACGAGATGGTCTTCATCCCGGCGGGCGAATTCATCATGGGTTCGGAGCTCAACTGGAAGGAATCCCCGCCGCACACGGAGTACACCGACGCATTCTGGATAGACAAGTATGAAGTCACGGTATCAGAATATTTACGTTTCATCGAGGCAACCGGGCATCGCGCGCCGAAGTACTGGTTCCGCAACGGCGGGAAGCCGAATCCCGAATCGATGATGCTTCCCGTGGTCTATGTCGATTACTTCGACGCATGCGCCTATTGCGAGTGGGAAGGCAAGCGGCTTCCCACAGAAGCGGAATGGGAGAAGGCCGCGCGGGGCGACGACGGACGCGATTATCCCTGGGGCGATGCGTGGGACCCATCCTATGCCAACACCTGGGAGAAAGGCGCGCATCGGAGAGCGCCGGTCTATGATTATCCCCGCGGCGCGAGCCCCTATGGCGCCCTGAACATGGGCGGCAATGTCTGGGAGTGGACATCGTCGTGGTTGAAAAATTATCCCGGCTCTGAAATTGAATTCGTTTTCACCGGCACGGATATCGTTCTCAAGGGCGGAAGCTGGCTCGACTTCGCCGAATCGACACGCCCGTCGGGAAGGCAGGAATTCACGCCGTATGTCCGCTTCAACACGGTGGGCTTCCGATGTGCCAAAGATGCAGAGGAAGGCGGCGAGGCAACCGATTGAACTGAACTTCTCGTTTCAGAGGGTGTCATAAGTTGATGTTAAGGCAGTATTACCTCGGGGGAGTATGTTGTAACAGGAGGCCGGCCATGTTCAAGGGGCTTTCCCTTGCTATCGTCGTCATCGCGACAATTTTGCTGCTGACGGGGGCGGGATGTTCGGGTTCTTCGGAAACGCCCGTCATTCCCGGGGATATTACCATACCGGATATCGAAACCGCGTCCAATCAGTCCAACCGCATGCTCTGGGGTATGTGGGAGATTACCTTCGACCTCGACAACCTGGGCGCCGATATCACAGCCATACGGAATCCACAGGCGCATTACAACGTCGCCGACTTCCTCCTCCCGCCCGAATGCCCCGACTGCATCAAGATAGTCGTCAACTCGTTCGACCCGGTGACGCGCATCCTCGACGCCGATGTCGCGCTGAAGAATCCGACCGGGCTGACCGCGCACGATGTCCGCGGAATTCTCTTCACCGACGATGCCGGACATGAGCTGCGGAATCCAGACAACTGGACCGCGCTGTGGGATGTCCCCGGCGGCGAAATCATCAATCCATTCAGGGCCTATGCCAAAAGCACGAGCAAGAGGGCATTCATGCCGTCGGCAAGCCTTCATCAGAAGTATCTCGTCTACATCCCCACCCCTCCGCATTACGCCGCTATAACCTACGCCGTCGATGCTTCCTGGCCCGGGAACTGCTTTGAACCGTATCGTACTTATGACTTCGCGCATTTCCTGCTGATAGACTCGCCGGGCGCGTCATGCTATGCCGAGGTCTTTGTCAGCGACTGGCAGAGCAACGTCGACAAGGTATATCTCTCCGTTCCTGAGATTACCGGCGAAAGCTCCATCCAGTTTGAATACAAGTACGGGGTGATGTGGGCGGTCGACATCGTCAACGCCAATGCCGCTCCGGCGGGAACATACCGCGGCGTGATAATGGCAACCTCCCAGGAGCCGTCGGGAAGCCCGCTCTACGATGTCGTCGAGATTACCGTGATCGAAGAGCCTCCGTTCCAGCTTACCGATGTCACACCGCCATATCTGAATTTCCACCCGAAAGATATTTTCATCAACGGCGATTATGCATTCATAGCCGGCGGGGTGAACGGCCTGCACTGCTTCGACATCTCGGACAAGCCGAATCCCGTATGGCTCTCCCGCCTGGAAATCCCCGGCGATATCTTCAGTGTGAGAACGGAAGGCGATTATGTTTATGTTCTCGATCGTCAAGAGGGATTGTTCATCATCGACGTTTCCAATCCCGTAGCCCCGTCACTTCTGAACCATGTGAAGCTGACAGGTGAAAGCCTCTACTACAACTGCTTCGAGGTTTC
>CAZSPL010000101.1:0-13272 GCA_964608735.1 uncultured Planctomycetota bacterium
TGCGCAGGCTGTTCCTCATAACAATCATACTGCTTTCATTGAACATCACCATCATCGCCAGCGCGCAGGATGACGCATCGGAATTCATCTTCCTCGATGAACTGCATCCCGGCATGGAGGGCTACGCGCTTACCGTCGTTGATGGAATAAAAATCGACAGGATTGACATCAGGCTCGTCGGCATAATTAAAGATCGCTGTTTCAACGGGAGGGACATGCTTTTCATCGAGGCATCCGGCGATGTCATCGACTATTTCCACGGCATCGCGGGCGGGATGTCGGGAAGTCCCATCTATTTCGAAGGGCGGCTCGCCGGGGCGATAAGCGGGCACTGGCTGTATACCGACCAGCGTTTCGGCATCGGTACTCCGATTCAATATATGCTCGAAAACCTCGATTATGAAACGGGCTATGTCGATTCCTACGACGACCCGCTCCCATTCGGAAATAATCTTTTCTCCGAGGAATCCGCACCCGATTCCACCGGCCCCGTGGCAATCGCGCGTGATGAGGAGGAAGCATCGCGGCTGGAAAATGAACTCGGACCGGGCGCGATGGTCTTCGTGGAAGCATCGATGCCGATCGTCGTCGGGGGTATCGGGCCGGAGATCATCGAAGCCATGTCGGATGATATAGGCCGCGATTTCAACGGCGAAGTGACGGAGATGCCCGTCACAATGCCTGGGAATGTCGATATCCCCTATACGCTGGAGCCGGGCGCCGTGCTGGCGACCATCTGGAGCCGTGGGGATATAATGTACGGGGGCTACGGCACGGTAACCTATGTCACGCCTGACGGGCGCGTGCTCGGTTTCGGGCACAGCATGAGCCGGTGGGGGCGTACCGAAGTCCCCATGGCGTATGGCGTTATCTACGGCAGGCGGCCGAGCGTGCAGAAATCGAACAAGTATGGCGGCCCCACCGAGACCTGCGGCGTCATCACCCAGGACCGCGGCGGCGCGATCTCGGGATACTTCGGAGTCGAGCCGCGGTTTGTTCCCCTGAGGGTTGCCACATCGATCAACGGCGGCGAACCGAGGGAGTATATCAGCGAGGTCACCGGCAGCCGGTTCTATGTGCCGGTTGTATGCTCATCCGTCGTGAAGGCGAGCATACTGCGCGCGACGCCGGAACTGCTTGGCGGCGTCCTGAAAGTAGACTGGCGCATAAATTTCGAAGGCGGCCGGAAGATATCGCGCCACGATGTCTACAGGGGCAGTGACCCGGTCACGAAATTTACCAATGAGATGAATGCCGCCCTCGCGTGGGCGGTGGACAACCGCTTCGAGCGCCTGGTGCCCGAATCGGTAACGGTGAAAGCGGATTTCATGGCCGATGACGATTATGTCCGTATACTTTCCATGGAACTTGTGGATGAGAATACCGGGTTGAAACTTGATACGACGAAGAGGCGAGCCGTGCTTGTCGACGATGGCGGCGTCGAACTCGCGAGCATCAGGCATTACTCCCCGCGGCGGGAGATCGAGTATTCGAAGGAGAATGGGACGTATGTATTCAAGCCCGGCGACATTCTATTCATAAAAATCGTGACGAGGGAGCGCCTCGGCGACGTGTCATACCATCTTATCCGGATTATCGTGCCGGAAAGCGAGCCGGGAGCGAAGGGCGCGATACAGGTGAGGGGAGGAAGCTCGGATATCCCGGGCCCCGAACTGGTGGGGCCGAGAGCGTATGATGACCTGTCGGACGAGCGCTCGAAAATGATAAGCATGCCCGCGTTCCGCGATTCGATGGACGCGATGCTTGAATTTATCGACGAGGATTATTCGTCGGGACAACTCATCGCCGAGCTCATCTTCGAATCAATCTCCGATGCGGGCAATAAGGATGATGCGCTCAAATTGTATGTCGCCGAGACAACCGATATCGACATCCCTGTACTCGGGTTCATCCGGATGCCATTCAAGATTCACAAAGAGGAAAACTCCGACAAGTAGAAATGCATTCAATCGATGAAGAAAAAGCCCGCCTGTCGGCGGGCTTTCTTTACATATATAGGTCCACGGAAGTTTATACGTCAGGCTGGTCGAAGTACGCGGCCTGCTTGCTAATCTTGCGCAAGTTCGTCCCGTCGATATTCATCATGAACAGCGCTTCGTTCAGATGGCCGTCCTCATCCCAGTCCCATCGCTTACTGACGAATATCACGATCTTGCCGTCCTCGGTAAGCGTGGGGAATGAGTCGCAGAACTTGTCGTTGGTGATTGCCATCTCGTTCTTGCCGTCGGGATCGATGCGGTACAGCTCATACATGGTCTCGTCCTGCACGCCGTTCAGGATTTTCTCGAAAACGATTACGCTTCCGTCCCTGTTGATGGCGGGATAGTATTCGGCGACGAACGAGTTGGTCAGGTTCTTCGTCACGGGCTTATCGGGATTGCGGTAGTCCGTGAGGAAGATATCCATCGAGCCGTGGCGGTATGAGTTGAAGACGATCCAGTTGCCGTCCCCGGAAATCTTGGGAAGGCTGTTCTTGAGGGCTTCATCCTGGATGACCTTCTGCCCGGTGCCGTCGCCGTTCATCATTATCATCTGCGGATTCTCATAGCCGTCCTGGCCCATTTCCTGCGTCATGTATACGAGGCGCGCTCCGTCGCCGGACGCGCTCAAGCCGTAGTCCATCCTGTCGTCATATGTCAGGCGGGTGGGCTCCATGGTGGCCAGGTCGAGGACATAGATCTCCGTGTAAACCTGGAACGGGTTCACCCGGTCGGCGCCGTCGCGGTCGGATACGAAGAACACGCGGTTGCCGTCGTCGGTAATGCAGGGGAACGATTCGACCGACGCGTAGTCGGTAAGCCTCCTGGGGTTGCTCCCGGTTTCATCGAGAAGGTAGATATCCTTGTTTTCTTCCTCGTCGATGCTGCTCTGGACTACGATCCTGAGGTTACCGGCAGGCTCATCGCTTTCGGTATATGTCTCTTCGGCGACGAGATCGGGTTTCGCCGCTATAAGAGCCTGCACTTCATCCTGCTCCGTTTTAAGCTCATCCTCGGTCTTCGGCGTATAATTGCCTTCGGCACGTGCCTGCTGCCCGGGTACACGGGCACCGCCGCAGCCTTTAAGTATCAGTGCCGACGCCACGAGCAGGATTACAGCGATGATTACCAAAATGTTTGTTTTAACGTCGTTCATACTTTTCAAAGCACCTCGCTTCGAACATCTTCATTCAGCTATCCAGACGGTTTCTCACTCACTCGACATATATAAATTCGCGACCATTCCGGGAAAAATTCCCCGAATGACCGGATATATTATATCCCAAACCACGCCACATTTTAGTCATCCGACTGTCATGAAACGGTGAAACACCTTTTTATGACTCAATTGTTATACGCTTTTAATCTATTCATCCCTTTTCCAGAACAGGAACCGCCTGAACAACCTCGCGATTTTCTGCTTCTCATCGGCGTTGAATGCGCCGAACAGGTAGAGCAGGCCCATGTAGACCGGGAAGCATACGGCGAAAAGTCCGACAACGAGCAGGATCTTGGTGAAAACGCCGGCGCTCCAGCCGAATGTTCCCGCGACCTGAATCAGCCCGAGCCGTACTCCCACCGCGAGGAAATAGAGGATCACCGCCGCGATCCCTATCTTCACGAACCCCCAAAACTCGCCATATTCGCCGTAGTAGCGCTTTATCCACCGCCCGAAGAAGAAATTCCCGATTATCCCGATACAGCTCACCGCCATCGCCGCGCCGAACATGCCCCATCCTATCGGCTTCAGAAGCGTGATGAATATCACGTTGAGGGCGAGGCAGAGGGGTACCATGCAGATGACGTTCCACATCGGGTATTTCGGATATCCCGAAGCGATGATAATGATCCCCGATGTCCAGTAGAGGCTGTATGCGCTCACACCGTAGGCCAGAAGCCCGAGGGCGGTCGTCACCTGGATGAATGCCGCTTGTTCGTCGGGCGTCGCCATCGTGCTGAATTTGGGATACATTATCGAATAAACCTGCTGTGAACAGGCCAGTATGACGGTAGCCACCGGCACCAGCATCACCCAGAGCATCTTTATCGTCTGCGTGATAACTCCCCTGGCTTTGGCTTTGTTCCCGGCGGCGAGGGCCGATGTGATTGCCACGAATACTGGAGGATATACAGCCGTCGCGAGCATAAGCGGGATGATTGCGATGGTGCCTATCGCGCCGTAGTAGTCATATGCCTTGTAGTTCCCTATCAGCGGGTCATCCTTGTAAAACGCGATCACCGACCACATGTCCGTGTCGATGAGCACCTTGAAGACCGCCATCGATACGATATTCGGCGTGATGAATGCCACGATGGATTTCATCAGGCCGGTTGTATCCCGGTCGCCGACCTTGAACCGGGTGAATGTGAACGCGAGGAGTATCCCCGCCGCGCTTGACACGATATTCCCCAGGAACGCGCCGGTAAGCCCGAATCCGAGCTGCACCAGGATGACGGTCGCGACAAAGCGGGAGAATGAATAGCCGATGACGATGAATGCTTCGCGCGTGTACATCCTCACCGGGTTCAGCACGCTCATCCGTATGTTATACGCGGCATACAGAATGATATCCGTCCCGGCAAAGAGGAATACGAGGAACAGGAGAGGGGATTGCTTCCATACACCGAGCACGAGCACCGCCGCCACGATGCAGTATATGAAAAACAGGACAACCGCGAATTTTATCTGCAGCCAGGCGCCCCTTCCCATGAAGAACCCGAGATAGTTGGGGTCTTCGGAGACATATTTCGCCACCGTGACCGGGATGCCATACATCAGCGCGAGCTCGAATGCCAGTATCAGCCGGTAGCCCGCCTGGTAGAATCCGAAATTGCCTTCCTCGAATTTCCTCCCGAGATAGTAGAACAGGGCGTAATTCAGGAAGAGGTAAAGCACCTGCGAGATGAGGATTACAAAGACCCCGCGGCCGATGCTTTCGCCTCTCGACTCTATCTCTTCACGCGTTATCAACTTATCCCGCTGGTGGCTCATGTTTTACCGTGGATTACGTACACGAAATATTCGGCGTTTTCGATATCATCGCCGCTGAAGGCGAAATCATCGATTGAATAAGGCTCGGTTGATGAATCCTTCACCTTGCCGCTGATTTTATCGGGGAGTATTTTACCTATTCCGAGCTTCCGTTTCAGCTTTATCCATCCTTGCAACGCCTTGGCGGCGGCCCCGGTGCGCCTCCGAAGATTGAACTGCCCGTATTTTTCATAGCTGAATTCCTGCTCCGGGAAGAACCGAGTCAGCGCGGTGGTGAATTCATCGAATGTGTATTCTTTGACGTGAAAGGGATTCGGCTCGCTGCTTTTTATATATGATGCGTTCGGCGTTGAGATGACCAGCACCCCGCCATGCGACATGACAGTCCTTATCCCGGCGAGGAGTTTGTCCGGTTCTTCGAGATGCTCGAAGACCTCGAAACATACCACCGCGTCGAACGATTCGCGCTCGAACGGGATATCCGCGAGGTCGACGATCTTATAACTGAGGTTGGGTTTCTGATATGTCTGAATGGCCGACTGGACGGCCTCGGGTGATATATCGACCCCGAGCGCTTCAGATGCCGCCACCGCGAGTATCGCCGTACCGTAACCGTCGCCGCACCCGGCATCGAGGGTGCGACGTCCCTCGACGTACGGCAGGGCGAACTGGTAGCGCGCGATGTGCTCGAATTCGCTCTCCTCGCAAGCTTTGCCGGGAATCATCCGCTCGCCGGTATACTCGATTTCATTATTCTCGCTCATCCAATCCGTCTTTCATGCCGAGCGTCCAGAACATCAGCGCCCCGAAAAGCCACGGGCTTGTTATCAGCAGCCTCGGCAGATGCCATGGCTCGTCGCGGATAATCCGCCCGCTTATAAGCGCCCATTTATACAACGGAACGAGCGGCAATGCCACGTGTTTTTTCCATCCGCGGAATGTGGATGCCCCGGCGATGTCATATTTCATCCGCGCGACGCCGGTGCATCGCCCGAGTTTGCGCATGTGTGGCACGATTTCGCTCCACCGGTTACGGTTGGTGTGGAACACCGGCATATCTCGCCTGAATACGGGGCTGAGTCCGGCTTTGCGGAGGTTCTCGGTGAGAAGCACATCCTCGTTGCCGAACTGCTCTTCGAGGAACGGGCCGTATTTTTGGAACGCCTCCCGCTTTATCGAAAGGTTGCATGTGGGTATAACACGTCGCATGGTTTCCGGCGAACGCGCCGTGTAGCCGGTGAATTCCGCCCAGTAGGGGATCCATCCCATGAATTCGCCGGGATTGCCGTTGAAAATGGGCCCGCCGACCGCCGCGATGCCTTCCTTTCGGTGATGATGCCTGATGCGCTCCAGCCATTTCGGCGAAGCGGCCGCGTCGGCATCGATGAACACGAGTATTTTCCCACGGCTTTCCACGATGCCCATATTCCGTGCCGCGCCGGGATATTTCCGCTCATCCGAATGGACGACCCTCACATCCGGGAATCTCTCGCGGACGGCGTCGGGAGTGCCGTCGGTAGATGAGTCGGCGAGGATGACTTCATATTCGTCCCTGCCGATGCCCTCCTGCGCGGCGAGCGAATGCAGCGTGCGGAACACAAGCGGCGCCGAGTTGTAGGATGCGATCACAACCGATATGTCGATTCCGTCCGCGATGCCTGTCTCCATTGCCCCGGGACGCTCAAACCGCCCGGAACGGCTTATAAAAAGGGAATTATAGCACAGGGGGAGGGAGGCGGAGGATCGAATGAAACCATTCTGCCGTGGGTGTATCTTAAAGGCATATGTTTTCAGTATAATGTAGCGAGAGTATTTAACATATGCAGCGTGGCACTATACAGCTTGATAACTACGGTCTCATCGAGGACTACCGCAACACCTTCAACAAATGGTCGGCGCTGATAATCGGCACGCCGGCGGTGGTAATCCTCGATTTCCTGCTCTACATCTACTACCGGCTTCAACTGTCGGTCAACCCCACCTATGAGCCGATGATCGGCATTCGGTGGCTGCCGTTGCTAATACCGGCGGGGATTATTTTCCTGCTGCTAATCTCGCTGCTTACCAGGCCCGGACGCGTGACCACGTTCCAGGAAGGAATCTACGTGCATCCCGGTTTCACCGTCGGCAACGACCCGGCGCGACGTCCCACCTTCATGGCGTGGAACGAAATAACCAGGATAATCAGGACACCTTACCGCGGGATGGGCATGTCCATCGTCGGCATCGAGCCGGTGCACGAGGTCATTTTACCCGGGAGCCTCTCGAAGCGCTTCGATGAAATCCAGGAACAGATAATGCAGATGCAGACGAGGGGACGCATCGAATTGCTCGATCTTTCCGACCCGAACCGCTTTGCCCTCGCCCAGTTCGGCACCGCGTGGCAGGACCTTTACGGCATCGCGCCTTTCGTGGCGCTTGTAGTGCCGGTATTCCGGGTATTCATCGCCGATGTGAAGACCTATATCCGGCTTCCCGAAGCGATGGCCGGGCGGATGGGATGGCTGCCGCTTCTCATCCCGATATTCAGCGGGTCTGTCGTCGCGGCCGTGGGTGTGCTGGTTTTCTGGATGTTCAGGAAGGGATTCTTCATGGCTCGCGTGCTGGTCTACCGCGACGGCATCCTCACGCTCGGACGGGGCCAGGCGGCGTTTACCCGGTGGGATGAACTTACTTCAATCGAGAGGGGCAGGGGGGGAGTGTTCACATTCCACCATGCGGATCCGAAGGTCAGGGCATACAGTTGGAACATCGGCAAATCCAGGGCTGATGAATTCGAACGCATATTGAAACGTCTTGGCAAGCTGGTTGGATAAATCCTTTCACCGGTATGAAACTTTTTACCGGTTTGAAGCATCATATTATGCAGGATAGAGAGGAGCATTCGCATGCATAAAAAAGAACCGTTCCGCGAAGCATTCAAACCGGTACGCGGCATGATGCGTGTCGCCGGGCTGAAGGACGACCCGCGCTACCATGGCGGACGCGTCGCACGTCCGCGCACCGACGGCTTCGTGATTCGTCCCGACCCGGTCATGCTTATTGTGAGGATTATTTTTTGGGCCGGGGCGGTATTCGCGTCGCTCGCTTCCCTTGACGACTTCAGCTTTGCGATATTTGTCATAATGGCCGTCATTCTCGATGCGATCTTCGCCATTCCGAAATTCCTCTTCGAACGCACGGCGGTGCTTCCGGAGGGTATCGAGCGTACACTGCTCTTCATGGAGCAATTCTTCCCGTGGGAAAACATCCACGGCGTCACACGCGATGCCCTCGGAGTCAGCTTCCGCTCGAAACGTCCATGGGGAATCTGGATGGATGATTACAACTTCCTCGTCTCGTGGCTTTACTACAGCCAGGGATCGGTAGACAGGATAGCCGGTCTCTTTCCCGAACTGGTTGAGAAGCATCATGCGGCCCCTCCGCGCAAGCTCGATCATGATGAACTGATAGACCTTAAGCACGGCGCAACCGGGTAGGGGAACAAACTGGTGGCACGGACGAGCGTCGGCCAATCCAAATGAAACCGCCAATCCTTTTAAGCTCGCCCGTATCTTTGACGGCCGGCATCGCGCTGAACCCGCTCCAAATACCGAACATGAATGAACGCTGCTTATGTCGCCCTTCCCACTATACGCCATTTCTGCTATCATACCCCCTCGCATAATAATTTTGAGAGGATGATGCTTTTATGGATCACTCGAAATGCCTTGTAATCGTATCCGACATTCATTCGAACATAGTCGCGCTGGAGCGATGCGTCGACAAGCTCAGGATGATGGGCGCCGATAACCCGAAGAAGTGGATCTGCCTCGGCGATGTTATCGGTTACGGCCCCAAGCCGCGTGAATGCATGGCCATTGCCAAACAGTGGCCGATCATCGTACGCGGGAACCACGAGAGTTACATGGACTACAGCTACTCGGAGCGCAACCTCAACCCGGTGGCGCGTAACGCCGCGAGCTGGCACTATCACCTGCTCAACAAGGAGGAGCGGGAATGGTGCGTCGCGCTTCCCGAAGTGAAACAGGTGAAGCTTCCGAACGGCATCGTCGCGGAATTCCGCCACTACGCGCCGAATTCGCGCGCGGGCTATGTGTACAACCGCGACGAAGCTGAGAAGGCATTTTCAACCTTGCCGCCCGAAGTCAAGCTCGTGTTCGTGGGGCACACGCATCAGCCGGTCATCATGGAGAAGAAGGAAAACGGCAAGTGCGTTTATACACCCGCCGACCAGATGAAGAAGCATTTCGGATGGGACACCCCCCTCACGCTCGACCTCGACAGCCAGTACATTATCAACGTCGGCTCGGTCGGCCAGCCGCGCGATGAGGATGTGCGTTCGAGCCTCGTGATGTATGACATGAAAGAGCACGAGATTAAATTCGTGCGCGTGGATTACGACATCGACAAGGTCATCAAGCAGTTCGAGGAGGCCCCGGAACTCCCGCAGAGTTTGGGGCAGCGTTTGCTGGTCGGGAAATAGGGGAGGAAGGCAGATATGTAAAAATCAACCCGCTCGGAAGAGCGGGTTTTATTATTCAAATATACACTCCTCCCATCACATTTCCACCCTTCCTTCCAACGCGCGGATGAGGGTAACCTGGTCGGCGTAGTCCATTTCGCCGCCCATCGGAAGCCCGCGAGCGATGCGGGTCACGCGCACATCCGGGAAACTCTCCTTCATACGTTCGGCTATGTAGAGAGCGGTTGTTTCGCCCTCGAGATTCGTGTTCGTGGCGATGATGACCTCGCGGATGCCGTCCTTACGCAGGCGGTTCATCAATTCACCGATGCGCAGGTTCTCCGGCTTGACGCCGTCCAGCGGGCTTATCGCGCCGTGCAGGACATGGTATGCCCCGCGATATTCGTTGATGCGCTCCAGCGCGATGAGGTCTATCGGTTCCTCGACGACGCACACCATCGATGTATCGCGCGACGCGTCGGCGCAGATGTCGCACAGTTCGGCTTCCGAAAGGTGGAAGCATCGCGAGCAGAGACGTACCGATGATTTCAGCTTCAACAGCGCTTCGGCGAGACGCTTCAAATCGTCCTCGGGCGCGCGAAGGAAATGCATCATCAGACGCTGCGCACTCTTGGGGCCGACGCCGGGAAGCTTGATAAGTTCATCCATCAATCGTTTGAGCGGTGCCGGAAATCCTGCCATATGGTTAAATCACTCCAGTTTGCTTTCTTCCGCTTCCGCGGGTCGGTAGAATGTTATATCCGCGCTCCCGGCGTAAGGGATGCCATCGAGGCTGATTATCTTCCGGTCGTGGGCTACATCGAAGATGACAATCGAATAGGAATCCGAGTCAGTGATGCCGCCGCCTTCGCCTGATGAGATGCGCGGGAAATCCTTCGCCGCGAGGATACCCGAAACCGCGTCATATGCCGGGCGCGGCATCGCCATCGGGTCGCTGAGAACGAGCGAGATTTTACGGCGTTCGGCGGCGCGGACATCGTATACGGCGAATCCAGCGCCCTCGTCCCGCGATGCCATGCTCTCGATTATCTTCGATGAATCCTCGCCGCGGTTAAGCGCCTGCATGATTTCGGGCGGGAAAATGCGAATCAATATATAGTTATCGTTAAGCGACCAGAGCGGGTAATCCCCGGGCTCGAGCTCGATATAATCCTTAATCGTAGTGATGCCGGGTTTTACACCGGTGAATTCATCCCCCGTGCCCGGTTGCCTGAAATCGGCGAACCAAGAGAACGACCCGATATAAACAATCCGTCTTTGCGGCTCTTTTGAAATGTCGAAGAAGACATGTTTCACTTCGCTATCGGTAGTGCTCCAGTCAAGGCGTACGATTTGCGGGATATTGCGGGGGATGATGTCGAACGAGCCCGCGCCCGGAGGGACATAGATGACGTCCGGGATATTCTTCATGTTCGTCAGAAGCGGGATGTTCTCGATAACCCCGGCGGCGAGATTTACCCACGCGAACCGGTATACGTCAACATCACCCTCCTTAGCATAAAGCTCGAAATCCGGGTCGCCGATTACGAACCCGTAGCGGTAGGTCCCCTCGTCGAGAAATGACTGGTACGCGCTGAGCTCTTCGATCTCCTCATCATCCCGGATGAACGTCATCGGCATGGATGTGTCGGGCATGTTCAAGTTGTAGATGATGTAATACTGCCGCAGTTCTTCGACTATCGAATAATGGACGAGCACGAATTCGCCGTCGGGCGTAAGTTCGGCCCTGTCGATATGTTCGCCGGTGATTTCCCAGAGCTTGTTGCTCTGCATGTTATTCAGGTCGATGTCGTGAAGCTCATATGTCGACGCGCCGTCGCCGGTGGATGCCGACTGGATGTAGCGCAGGTGGGGCAGGTTGACGGCCTTCGGAGCTTGCGCCGGGGTTTTCGGCTGGCATGATATGGCGAGAAATGCCGCGGCTGTTATCAGCGGCAATATGATGTGAACAGGATTTCGCATGGATGAAAGTTTGACAGATTTGACATCGAAAAGAAACTGCCGGACCTACATCCCGAGCCCCGGCAGATTCAACCCGCCGGTGACCTGGCTTAACTTCGACTGCGCCAGCTCGCGCGCCTGCTTTATAGCGTCGTTTATCGCCACGAGCACCATGTCGGAAACCATTTCGGCCCCGGCTTCGAGTGCTTCGGGTGATATCTTCACCTCGATGATCTCCTGCTGCCCGGTCGCGACAACCTTCACCATCCCGCCCCCGGATATCGACTCGATCCGCTCGTTGGCAAGTTCCTCCTGGATTTCGCGCATACGCTCCTGCACTTTCTGTGCCTGCTTCATGAGTGCGCCCATATCGAATGACATTAAAACTACCTCCGGTGTGATGGCTGTGTATCAGCGGTCGACTTTCTCTATCCTCTGTATTCGCGCCGATTCTACCTTGTTTAATATCCTGCTCTCGATGATGCCCTTCAACTCGGCGACATCCGGCTCGATATGTCCCTCGAACAACCCGGCCTGCGAGCCTTTTTCCTCCGGGCGCTTGAGGTCGATGTCGAGCGCGACCTGCCTGTCGAGCAGGTCGCCTATGATGCGCTCTGCTTCATCTTTAATATGCGGCTCGCTCAAACCCCTGCCTGAAAGCGCTTTCTCGGGGGGATATTCGATACGCAGCACGTCATTCTCGAATGACAGCGGCGTGCCGGTTCCGAGGAGAATCGCTTTCGCGACACTCGCGCGTGATATCATCTGAAGGAATTTATCCCAATCCTTGATGGGGTCGCGGATGTCATATATTTCTTCCACGGCCGGTGCTTTCGGAGGCGCGGGCTCGGACGCCGCCGGTTTCGGGGGCTCTTTCTCCGCCTGCTTCGCGCCGGGAAACATCATCTCTTCCGGTTCCGATGCGGGAAGCGTATCGGTCTCTTCGGGGGCGGTAGCAACAGCCGACGCTTTGGGACGCTCGCCGTGCGCCGCCCCGGGGTTGTCGGCCGCCCGGGGTTTGGTCGCGCGGGCGATTCCCTGCGACAACTGCAGAAGCCCGGTCTCGAACAGGATGCGTTTCTCCAACTCCCAGCGCATCTCGCCGCTCTTCTTGGCCAGTTGGGCGATTATCTTGGAGATGGTGTCGATATGCATCTTGCCCTTGAGGGCTTTGGCGCGGGCGATATAATCAGCCGAACGTCCCTCCGCGATGAGCGTGGTTTCATCGAGCGATGCGAGCAGCATATCGCGGAACAGCCCGGTAAGGTCTTTCAGAACAAGCGGATAATCGCGCCCGGCCGTGGCGAATTGCTCGGTGGCGGCGATTATCTGAGCGCTGTCGGCCTTGATTACCGCTTCCGCCAGCGAGAACAGCAGGTCTTCATCGACCATACCGAGCACCTTACGGCAGTTGGCAAGGGATACGATGCTCTTGTCGAACGCGATGAGTTGGTCGGTGATGCTCAACGCGTCCCTAAGTGCGCCATCGGCGAGGCGCGCCACGAGGTTCAAGGCTTCCGCTTCATATGGGATTTTTTCCATATCGAGTATGCGATTGAGTTCCTCCGCGATTTCCTTAGCCGGGATGCGCCTGAACGGGTAGTGCTGGCAGCGCGACATCACCGTGGGGAGCAGCTTGCCCGGCTCGGTCGTGGCAAGGATGAACATCGCGTGCGAAGGCGGCTCCTCGAGCGTCTTGAGGAACGCATTGAATGCGCTGGACGACAACTGGTGGACTTCGTCGATGATATATACCTGGCGTTTCGCGTTGATGGGTACGCTGTGAATCCGGGCCTGGAGCTCGCGGATATCCTCAACCGAGTTATTCGACGCGCCGTCTATCTCGATGAGCC
>CAZSPL010000102.1:0-13127 GCA_964608735.1 uncultured Planctomycetota bacterium
GCGTCGCCCCCCTTGAATATTTCAAACCTTTATCTCAAACGGGATTCCCGTCCCGTACAACAAAACCTCCAATTCAGAATTTACATTGCGTCCGGGGGGTTGTCAAGGAGTTAAAGAGAAAAGAAGAAAATTAAAAAGTTTAATGTGAAAATAGAAAGGCGAACACAAGGTTCGCCCCTACAGGCAATCGATTGGCCTCGGGCACGCCAATATTTTTCCATATCCCCTTATTCCATATCCCCCTTGCATACACTATAATTGCATTATTCGCGGTTTTCGGAGTGACTTATGAAATACCTTGTCCATAGCTTGATAATCCTCCTTGCGATAATAGTGATTTCGGGCGGATGCGGCAACTCATCGCCGTCGCTGCCTCCTATCCGGGGGGACGCTTCGGGGTATTCGGAGGGCATTAACGGCCTCTACGGGGTGGATATACCGGGCATTGACAGCAAGTACGGCGATGTGCGCGACATGCCGCGCTATCTCGAGGGGGAAGTGCTGGTGGTGCTTCATTCCACCGCCGATGCGAACGCGTTGTACCCGCTGGCGAAGAAGGCGGGGCTTTCGCTGATGAAGGAAATCAGGCTGATGTGGGGCACGGTATACCGCATGCGCATCGACAACGGCGCTTCCGTCGAGTCGGTGATAAATGAATTGCTGATGCATCCCGAAGTGCGCTATGCCGAGCCGAACCTCATCATGTATCCGTGCGACAAGCCGTACTACCCGAACGACCCGCTTTTCGAATATCCCGGCGATGCCGATGATGACCCGTGGAACCACATGTACGACCAGTGGGGCCCGAACCACCTCGGCGCGTCGCTGGTATGGCCGACCGGTAACGGCAGCGCGGATGTGGCGATAGCGGTGCTGGATACCGGCTACCGATGGTCGCACGAGGATTTGGCAAACCAGATATGGATAAACGAGGATGAGATACCGGACAATGAAATAGACGACGACGAAAATGGATACATAGACGACTGGCGGGGATGGGATACCAACAATGACGACAACGACCCATGGCCCGACCCGGGCCCGTCCAGCGGCCATGGCACCGCTTGCTCGGGAGTGGTCGCGGCGGAACAGGATAACGGCGTGGGGTGCACCGGGATGGCGCCGGGGGTCAAAGTGATGGCGATAAGGTGCGACCTGAGCGGTGGCGGGGGATATACATCGTCGGTCATCGAGGGAGTGCAGTACGCCTACGACAACGGCGCGACCGCGGTGAGCATGTCGTTCAGGACATATTCAGAGTCCGAAATAATGCACGAGACATTCATCGCGACATACGACGGCGGTAACGGGCTTCTCCCGGTGGGCGCGGCGGGGAATGAGGATTCGTCATCCGACTGCTGGCCCGCCGACTGGCCGGAAGTGATGGAAATAGGCGCGACATGCTCGTTTTACGAGGACGGCTCGGTGCGCGATTGCAAGCGTCTCAACGCGGCCGATTTCGGATGGGGCTCCAACTGGGGGGAGCACCTCCAGGTAATGGCCCCGGGCGACCTGTATGTGACTACGAACAACGGGGGCGACAGCGCATATTATGACGGCGGGACCAACGGGACATTCGGTGGGACATCATGCGCTACGCCATGCGTCGCCGGATGCGTCGGGCTGCTTAAATCATACTTCCCCGATATGACCGCGGCGGAGCTCAAGCAGCGGCTCGATGAAACCGCCGATGACATACAGGACCCGGGGCACGATGTGCAGTCCGGGTGGGGACGGGTGAATATCTGGCGCGCGATATTCGGCAGCGAGCCGAACGCCGATTCATATGACCCCGACGGGTTCATCCCGCTCGACGCGAACTTCGAATGGGAATACGACAACATTTTCGATATATCGACATCGGCCGACTACGACTTCGAGGACATATTCGTCGTCGAGTCGGACGCGACGGGCGCGATGTCGCTGGAGCTTCACCCGATAACCACCGGTGAAGACCTCGACCTCGAAGTTTACCTCACGCCGGAGCTTACGTCGCCAGTGGCATCGAGTACAGGGCCGAACAACAAGGACAGGCTGACCGAAGAGCTTATCGTGCCATGCGAAGCGGGAGTGAAATATTACGTGCGGGTTTTCTCACCCGGCGAATACAACTGCACGAATTTCAGATTGCGGGCGGAGACGGAGGAATTTCAGTGGTGGATAGAGTGGACATCGCTCGCGCCGCCTTACATCTTCAACGGCTCCACCGGCGTGCCGCTCCTGCAGCTCGACATATACACCAACCTGTTGATTACCATCGGCGATATCCGTCCCTATGTCACCGGGGATATACCGCTGAGCCTCGCCAATCATTTTTATCTCTATAAAGACACGAACGGTTCGGGCGAATGGGAGAAAACTTATGACGCGCTCGTCTCGACGGCGTCGCCCGCCGGAACCAACCAGATGATGTTCCCCAACTTACTCGATGTGTGCGATTACGATAACCCGCTGACATATTTCATCGTCGCCGATGTCGGCCCGACATCGCTGGGATACAACGTGACGTTCGGCGCGGGACTTCGGACATACAAGGATTTCGGCATCTGGCAGAATGCCACGCTTGTTAACGACCCGTTCCCCATACTGAGCGACCTTGTGATCTTCAGCGAAGACCACGATCCTCCGGTGTGGGATACGACGACCGGCGTGCAGGATGTCAAGGACAACTTCGAGTCGGTGTCGCTTTATTGGAACAACGCGACCGACGTTCTCAGCGAACCGACCGGGTATAACGTTTATTACACCGAGGATGACCCGCCGGATATCGCATCGGCCGATGTGATAGAGGATATCGGTTTCCACGCCGGCGGGGCCTACGATCACGCCGCGTCGGTGCACAGCCTCGTTAACGACCATACATATTTCTTCTGCGTGCGCGCGGAGGATGCATCGGGCAACGAGGAGAGCAACCTCGTGTGGCTCGAAGGCAATCCCAACGGGTCGTCCGACCCGGAGCACCCGATGGTCATCGGGTCTGTGTATACGGGCGGAAGCGCGACCGAAGTGTCGGTGCATGACCAGATAGCCTACGTCGCCTGCGGGAGCGGCGGAGTGGTCGTCGTCGATTGCACTGTACCCACCGAACCGGTAGTGGTCGACAATTACCCGGCGGCTGCCTGCTCTGGGATCATGTATCATGAGGGTCAGGATCTGGTTTACGCGGCGATCCAGGAAGGGCTTGTCATCCTCGACCCGAGCGGCGGGGGTAGTATCACGGCGGTCGGGTCGTATCCGATGGCGAACGCGCAGGATGTTTATGTCGACGGCGACACGGCCTATGTCGCCGCATGGGGCGGCGAACTGAGGGTGCTCGACGTGAGCGAGCCGACATTACCGGTGTCCCTCGGTTCCGTGGGTATCGGCGGATTCGCGTCGTTCAAGGGGATATCCGCGAGCGATGGCTATGTATACTGCGCGACATCGTGGACCGGCCTGAAGATAGTCGATGCCACCACGCCGTCCGCCCCGGCGGTCGTATGCGAGCTGAGCCTCGGCAGTTATACCGGGGAAATCGCGTTGTGGGGCGACTACGCGCTTGTGTCGGGTTGGTGGCAGCAGAGGCTGTATGTTGTCGACATAAGCACGCCGGAGGAGGCGTTCGTCGCGGGGGAGATGTATTTCGCCTACGGCCAGGGCGGGGGCGTCGCGGTGAGGAATGACACCTATGTTCATGTCGGGACATTCTCGACGACGCTGATGAGTATCGACTGGAGCAATATCGAGGACATGGTGGTGGCGGGTACGGTGGAGACCCATGGCGCGGACGGGCTTTTCTACGACGGGGAATATTTATACGCCGCCGAAAACGAAGACGGCCTGACGATTATTTTGTAAGGTGTAAGCCCATGGGAGGGGTACTCTTTGGGATCGCGGGCTGCCAGCCCGCATGGATTAATCTTCGAAATGCATAATTGGTGCTATGCGTCTTTGCGATGCCGCGTTGCGGGTGCCACGCCCACTTCGAGTCTTCGAGAATGGGCGTGTCTTGAAATGAAAAAACTCGGGGAGGGGGGATTTGAACCCTTCAACACCTTAACTTGCTTTGATAGAATGGTTTTTGTGTAGGGCTAGCTCAATAGGTTTATATATCCCGCTCACATTGAGATTAGCGTATCACTGGGTCATTCGCCTTGGCAGGAGTGCTTTCACGATTCCTGATAAATTATCAACAAAGCTGTTAATTTCTTCTGTCCACTCAAGAGTGGCTTCGGGATCTGGCTCCGAACAAATTTTACGATATCGGTGAACCTGTATGATTGCCTGCTTAACATTGTTTCTCAATTTCCTTTGCATAAGAACAGAAGGATCGTTCAACCGAAATTTCTCAATCATTCCTTTACCTGAAGCTGCTTCGCTTTCCAGCATTGCGTCTTCGTGTTCTCTGAAATGGTCATCAAAATCATCACTACATGGGTCAAGAATCCTCCATCCACGGCCGTCGGCATCATAAGGTTGCATTCTTCCTTTACGTCTGTTACAAGGCATACAAGCATATAGTAAGTTAGTTGGGTCGCATATCCTGTCCGGAGCAATAGATTTCGGCATAAAATGCTCGACAGCAAAATTACTCGAACCATTTGCCTGGCTTTCCCAAACACCGCAATAAGCACACGAATGATGGAAATCTCGGCGCAAAGGCTCCTTAAAATCCCGGTAATGGGTTATTGTGCGAGCTTGGGCTAAGGCAATTGTCCTATTCCGTTCAATCAAGCTCACTAGGTTTCCTCGGGGTCCTGTATCCGCGCTTCAAGCTTTCCTAGAAGCTCTGCACTTTGGTCGAGTAACTGATTGAATCTATTAAGAAGCTCTTGTTCGGCCGCAGTTGGGCTCTGCACTCCAATCAAATCATCTATCTGCTTTTGAATTGAATCGAGTCTAACTTCATCAAGCCTACTAAAAGAACCTCGAATTTTCTTCGTGATTAGTTCATTTTCAAGATCTGAAAGGTAAGAAAGCTTAGCCTCAACGCGCTGCAAACTCATCGTAATTTGACTGAAATTGAATTGCTTCTGCTCACCGATTTTATAGTTATATGCACTTCTAACACCTCTCCTGAGCTTAACGAAACGGTTTAAGGATTCCCTTATGTAATCAGTGGGCTTGGTTCGTTGAGGCCAATCAAAAGAAGAATGCATTAAATAAACAGCGCTGCCTTTATAGCGTTGATTATCGCTATCCGAAAATTGGATGCTCTTGACAGGAGTAGTGTTCACCTCAATCCTCACTCTCCAGCTTGGACGCGATTTTTTCTAAAGCTTTGAGCTGCTTCATTGTCATATTTAAACTGTGTATAAGCAACTCAAGTATGTTGATGTCACAAGCAAAATCGAAGTAATCAGTACCAGCTGCATCAAAGTTTAAGCGCACCTTTGCTACTGGCGTAAACCTTTCAAAATCTAAAGCTGGATTATACGAAGCTTCTGTTACCGCGGGAGAGAAGTCTTCTTTAAAAATGGCTCGGAGGTCGCATGCGGTAACTGCGGAATTCAGTAATCTTGTGTTGCGACTCCTGATATATGAAGCCTTAGTGGATATCTCCCATCTCTCTTGAGCATACCTTAATTCTAGGAAAAAGTTCTTCAAGGGCTTCAGATTATGATTAGGTGCAAACCTAGCTCCTAAAATCTCAAGGATCTCAGAAGGCTCGTTAGATTCCTGACTGCTCAACAACCATATTCCATAAATGGCTAACCAAGGATTGATGTAAGCTCCACTTGGCAAATAATTGAGTAAGCTCGAAAAAAACTGGTGAAGCTGCAATACGGTAGGCTCAGGATCAGACGTTAAAAACGAGGCTATCTTAGATAAATCCTCCTCCTTTACTGAAAGAAGGGCGCTGAAAGTATCTGGAAATTGCGGGAATTCTTCAATCCTTCCAAGAATTCGATCCCGAATTTCCTGACTGGATGTATTCACCATTTATCCTCCTGATCCCAGAATTAATGATACCTTATACCTTCTTCCGGTTCAAGCAAGGCCAATCTGCATAAAACGCACTCGCAGTGTCTCGATGTTCTGAGCTTCTCTTTCATTGCGCCTCTAGCTTTCCAGCTAGTCTATCTACATGGCTAAGAAACCTGAAGACTACGTGACCGAAATCCAGGTACTGGTCAAGAAAGCATAGGTGAGGAAGCCATAAATTAAAAGCCCCCGATGAGGGGGCTTTTTGTCATCGAACATCGGGGAGGGGGGATTTGAACCCCCGGCCTCTGGTACCCGAAACCAGCACTCTAACCGGGCTGAGCTACTCCCCGAGGCGGCAAGAAAATATACCACAATATGACCGGTTTGCAAGGGCGGGCGACCCCTACTTCTTTACTCGCCGATTATTTTCACCAGTACCCGCTTCCTCCTGCGCCCGTCGAACTCGCCATAGAACACCTGCTCCCACGGACCGAGATCGAGCCGGCCGTTGCTTATCGCCAGCACTACCTCGCGACCCATCACCTGCCGCTTGAGATGCGCGTCGGCATTGTCCTCGCCGGTATCGTTGTGCCGGTACTTGTCCCTCGGCTCGTGCGGCGCGAGCTTCTCAAGCCATATCATGTAATCCTTGTGAAGCCCGTGCTCGTCGTCGTTGACGAACACCGACGCGGTGATATGCATCGCGTTCACGAGCGCAAGCCCGTCCACTATCCCGCTCTCCTCCACGCATTTCATGACCTGCGACGTGATGTTGATCAGTTCCATCCGCTCCGACGTGTTGAACCACAATTCCCTTCTGAAACTCTTCATCGGTCATCCCTCCTGAGAAAAATAGGTGAAGGTCCCTAATTTTCCCAGTTTTTCTGTTCCATACTCTTACCTGCATTATCCCACATGTCGGCGGGGAAAATGGTATCATCAGAAGCGCATTCCACCGGACTCCCATTGCCGTATTTATGGATATCCGCAAAATTCGGTTGCCATAAGCCATAACGAGGCTTACAATAACAGTAATCATTATCGATATGTCAAGGAGGGTATTATGAATCTACAGGAAGAGCTCGACAAAGTAAAAGCCGACATGGGGCCGAAGATCCCCGATGAAGTGAAGGAACTCCTCGGGAAGAGCCAGGCCGAGATAGCCGCCACGGGGCTTATCGACCTCGCGCCGAAGACCGGCGACCGCTACATCGATTTTACGCTTCCCGACGGCAACGGCAAAATGGTCAAGCTGTCGGACCTTCTCGCCAAAGGCCCGGTATTCCTCAACTTCGTGCGCGGGAAGTGGTGACCGTTCTGCCAGACGCAGTTGCGATTCAACCAGCGCGTGCATCAGCAGTTCAAGGACCTCGGGGCTGCGGTGGTTTTCGTCTCGCCGATGACCATCGAGAAGACGAAGGAAACGGTCGATGAATTGGGGCTCGATTTTATCGTACTGAGCGATGCGGGAGCGAAGGTCGAGGAGAAATACAACCTCGTCTACACCATGCCCTCGCCGGGACAGAAGGCATTCAAGGCGCTCGGACTCGATGTGCCGTCATACTACGGCGACGACAATTGGCGGATTCCCATACCCGCGGGGTATCTCATCGACACCGACGGAATCATACGCCACTCCTATCTCGACTACGACCACTCCCGCCTGTCACTCCCGCCCGATTTCCTGAAGAAGTTGGAAGAGATAAAGAAAGTGCACTGATTTATATGTCCGTGTTTTTATACAAACCCCGGGATTTATTCCCGGGTTTTTTTACTCGCCGATAGAATCCCTTTTTGAGATATCTATGTAGCGTAACGGTGGATCAATAATAATTTTCCAGTCTCTCCGGTGTGTACTTGTAATAATACCCATACTCATCAGACAGCTCGGTAGCAGCCTTGATAATCCCGGGGGTTGTTCCATGCATTTCGTGCATGAAATATAGAATGGGACTGACCCAGTCGTTCGCGTATTCCGTAAACGGTTCGTCACGCTGTTGGTAATAAGAACCGGTTGTAATCGAACTCATCATTACCGGCGGGTTATCGAGCCTTATCTCTTCCTCTTTTTGCTTCCATTCAGCAAACAGGTTCCGGAAATCATCGGCTCTGTTTTCTTCCACGGCTTTGAAAATATCGGGCCAGCTCTCCACAGTTATTTTAACCCACTTGAGCACTCTCGAAGCATCATCTGACAACTCGAAATTAAGGAACGACAGCTCGATAAATTCAAGGACATTATTTCTGGACCCCTTTTCATCCCGCCAGTAAGAACGTTGAAAAGCCCCGTGGAGGATAAAATCTATGAACGTTTCTTCATCAGTCATAGCTATAGGCGGGACCACTTCAGAGATTCCCAGGAGTTGGGAAGTGGACAAGTTCATCCGGTAGTAAGGGAGAAAGACTGTTTCAGCATCGGCATCACGCGGGCCATAGAGGCGCGGCCTCCCGGCAATCCATCCTTCCTCGATTCCGCGCTTCTCGTATGAATATCTCTGAACAACGGGATTGGGCCAGTAGAATGGGGCAGCCAGGACGATGAAAATGTAGGATGCCACATTGGCGAGAAATATGGTCTTCACAATCGCCTTGCGTGGAATAAAACGGGCGGCGAAGAAAATTTCCGAACCGAGGCTCAATCCGAACCCGAGCAGGATTTGATACAGGATGCAGGCCCAGATTGCCCATGTACTCGCCCAGGGGATGTCATTCATGTTCCGCATTCCCCACAAACCCACAATTATCCCTATCGGTACGAGCAGCGCGAACAGCCAGGATTTACGCCTCATAAACCAGAAGAAGACGCCGATTCCGAGTAACAGGAAGCAGCAAATTGAGAATATGCCGGTGACCGAGATTATCCACCAGGCCACAAGACCGACAATGGTTGAGGCTATGTTTATATCCAGCGATGCAACGAACGATCCCTTCCATGGCAGCCCTGCGATCGCTCTTATTACGAGGGCTTCGATGGCAACGACTATCAGAGAGCCGATTCCGAGGGTTTTCAATCCGACTGTCACCGTCGGGTAGCCGGCCCAGGCCATGCCCAGCGATGGATCCGCTCGGGCCGGCAGCTCGAGCGCGAGGATTCCGCCCGCTGTGAACAGGACAAAAAAGATTATCCGGCTCGGCCTTCCCATAATACCGCCTGCTGAACAGGTATTGAGAGAACTCCCTGACTGATACGATAGCTGAAAGGTGATTTTTGTTCAAGACGATGGCGGTCGGCCGCATCCGGCTTCGGGGAGCCGTTCGCGAACGCCCCCCCCCGCTGGCGTAAAGGGGAAAATGCCGGGATATAGCATCGCTTTGCGTATGATAGCCGGTCGATTTTTTGATATAATTGCCCGGTCCGTAGTAACCTCTGGAGTAAAATATGCATAAGCTTCTCTCTGCTCTCCTTGCCTTCCTCCTTATGACGTTGTTTTTGAGTGGTTGCGGTAATTCAGGACCGTCCATGCCGGCGGTTCACGATGATGCCGCGTCCATGACAGCCTATACTGAATCAAATAACGGCATGACGGGGGTGGATGTCCCGGATGAAAACGTGGATGTCCGCACCCTCCCGAAGTACCTCGATGACGAGGTGCTGGTGGTGCTTCACGACACGGCCGCCCCGTCGGCCCTGTATCCCGTGGCGAAAGCATCCGGGCTGTCGCTGATGAGGGAAATCAGGCTCATGTGGGGCACGGTCTACCGGATGCACATCGATAACGGCGCGAAGGTGGAATCGGTGGTGAGCGAGCTGCTCGGGCATCCGGAGGTATGCTACGCCGAGCCGAACTACATCTACTACTCTTGCGCGGTGCCCTATTATCCGAACGACGAATTGTTCGAATACCCCGGCGATCCCGATGATGACCCCTGGAATCACATGTTCGACCAGTGGGGGCCGAACCACCTCGGCGCGTCGCTGGTATGGCCGCACGGCACCGGTGACCCGAACGTGGTCATCGCGGTGCTCGACACCGGCGCGTGGTATACCCACGAGGATCTCGTGAACCAGATGTGGGCTAACGAGGATGAGATCCCCGGTAATGGTATCGACGACGACGAGAACGGCTATATTGACGACATACGCGGATGGGATACGGGCAGCGGCGACAACGACCCATGGGATAACGACGGCCATGGCACCGCCTGTTCGGGGGTTATCGCCGCTGAGCAGGATAACGGCGTCGGTGTTTCCGGTATCGCCCCCGGCATAAAGGTCATGGCGATCAAATGCGACCTTTCCGGCGACGGATATACGAGCTCGGTTATCGAGGGGCTCCAGTATGCCCATGACAACGGGGCGACGGCGGTGAGTATGTCGTTCAGGTCATACGAAGAATCGGAGATAATGCATAACTCTATCATCGCGGTATACGAGGAAGGTGAAGGTTTGCTGCCTGTAGCGGCAGCCGGTAACGAGGATTCGAGCAATGACTGCTGGCCCTGCGCCTGGCCCGAGGTTCTCGAAGTCGGCGGGACAGGCTCATTCTATACAAACGGCAACGTGCGCGATGTCAGGCGCATCGTTTATCTCGACTACGGATGGGGTTCCAACTGGGGGCCGAACCTGGAACTGATGGCCCCGGGCAATCTCTACTTAACCACCCACAACGGCGCCGATAACAACTATTATGACGGCGGCGCTTTCGGCACATTCAGCGGAACATCCAACGCCTGCCCGGTTGTCGCCGGATGCGTGGGCCTCCTGAAATCATTTAATCCCGACATGAGCGCCCTCGAACTGAGGAACAGGCTCAAGGAAACGGCGGATGATATCGACTCGCCGGGCTTCGATACCCAGACCGGGTACGGACGCGTCAACATATGGCGCGCTATAGTCGGCAGCGAACCCAACACCGAGCTTTACGATACGAACGGCCATATCCCGGTCGAAACAGACAACACGTGGATGTATGACAACATCTTCGATATATCGACATCGGCCGACTATGACTTCGAGGATATTTTCGTCCTTGAAGCGGATATGACCGGCATCCTGCATACAGAGCTCTACATCGTCACGACTGCGCAGAACCTCGACCTCGAAATCTACGATAATTCCGACCTGTCTGGCGACCCGGTAGCTTCATCGACGGGGCCGAACAATCAATTCAACCGCGGCCAGGAAATCACGATGGAGGCCGAAGCGGGGCAGAAATACTACATACGCGTATTCTCGCCAATGCCGAACAACTGCACCAATTTCCGCCTGCGTTCCACGCTCGAACCGTTCATCTGGTGGATGGACTGGGAATCGACCGCGCCGCCTTATGTATTCCATGGTTCGACCGGCGTGCCGCTTCTCAAGCTTGATATCAACACCAACTACGCGATAACCGTTAACGACATCCGCACCTATGTGAGCGGCGATATCCCCCTCGGCCTTGTCAACCAATTCAATCTATTCTACGACACAAACGACTCCGGCTACTGGGAGGAAGGGGCCGACCTTCTCGTCCTGTCGGGAACACCTTCGGGCGGGATGATCAACCAGGTTGTTTTCGATGGAGCTCTTGGCCAGTGCGAGCGGGATCAACCGCTGACATATTTCGTCGTGGCCGATGTCGGCCCGTCGACGCTTGGCTACAACGTGACGTTCGGCGCGGGATTGCGGACTTACCAGGATGTTTCCATCCCCGAAAAAGCCGCCCTCATAAACGACCCGTTCCCGATACTGAGCGGCCTCGTGGTGCTCGGAGAGGACCTCGTGCCGCCTGAGTGGGATACGACCGTCGGCATCCAGGAGGCGACCGGGGCTTACCAGGGCGCCAGGCTCTACTGGAACAACGCCACCGACCTGTTGAGCGAGCCGACAGGCTACAATGTCTACTGGACCCAGGACGACCCACCCGATATCGCGACGGCGGAAATGCTCACCGATGTGCCTTACTCCAACGGCGGGGATTTCGACCACAGGTATAACGTCGGAGGACTCAACAACGATGAAGATTATTTTTTCTGCGTGCGCGCGGAGGATGCGTCGGCCAACGAGGATGATAACCTTATATGGCTCGAAGCCACCCCGAACGGCACGGCCGACCCGGCAAACCCGCAGGTTATCGGGCAGATCGACATCAGTGGAAGCGCCGCCGAGGTGGCGGTGCATGATAGCATCGCCTATGTCGCAGCCGATGACGGCGGTCTTGTCATTATCGATTGTACCGTACCGACCGTACCGGCCTATGTCGCCACATACCCGGGCCAGAACTGCCGCGCCGTTTACTATTACGAGGATCAGGATTATGTCTACGCCATAAATTCCTCCGGGCTTGTAATCATCGATCCCGATGCACCCGATGCTCCCGCGCTTGTCGGTTCATCGCAGTTCAACCAGGGGCGCGAAGTGTGGGTCGAGAACGACATCTGCTTCGTCGGCAGGGGCTCGCGGTTTATCACGTATGATGTTTCGGACCCCGAGAACCCGGGCTCGCTCGCGGAGCTGAACTTCGGCTGGGGCCACACAATCTACGGGATTGACGTGCGCGACGGCTTCGCTTACCTCGCGCTGACATCGGGTGACCTTTTTGTTGTCGATGCCAACACACCGGATGCCCCCGAGGTGGTTCAGGAAGTGCCGCTCGGTGAAAGCATGTACGAGGTTGACCTTCAGGGCGATTATGCGTTCGTGACGGATGTCAACACGAGCATGCTCTACGTCGTCGATATCTCCGACCCACCGAACGCGGTACTCGAAACATCCATCGATTACGGTACCGGCGGGGGACGCGGCGTCGCGGTGCGTGATGATGTGTATGCCTATGTCGGTTCCGACCCGGCGAATGTTTACTCGATAAAATGGGATGTGCTCGGGGAGATAAACGTCGCGGGCAGCGCCGATGTGGGCGGATGTGCGGGCCTCTTCTGGGACGGCACATTCCTCTATATCGCGGCATACGATAACGGGCTGTTGATATTGATCTGATACGAGCTTCTTACTTCTTGATAAACATTCTTGCAACGGCAGGCCCGCAAACCTGCCGTTTCGTTCAGGCGGATTAATTTTCGCCACGCCGAGCCCCGGAACCGCCGTTGATGACATTCTCGCGCCCCGGCGGCATAAATGCATCCATATTTGATTGGTGGCGATTATCCATTACGCTATAATTGCCGAAAACCCCAGGGGGGAATATCATCCGGATGTTTCTCGAAAATTGTCAGGAGGCAGAGATAGATGTTCAGAACCGTGATTTTCATAAGCCTGGTATTCCTGCTAATCTCGGTGT
>CAZSPL010000103.1:0-11368 GCA_964608735.1 uncultured Planctomycetota bacterium
TCGTGCAGCATGAATCTCGTATACTCCTGCTTGTGCCAGCCGTCCCACCAACCGTTGACGTTGTACAGCCATCCGCAATACGGCACAATCTTCTCCCACGGGTCGCATCCGATTTTAATCTCGACCCAGCACCGGTCGTAATATTCCTCGACATCTATCATATGTTCGATCCTTAATTCGAGTGGGAAGTCATAGCATCCCGGCGCCACAACCATGAGCCGGCTCTCGCACCATGAGAACGTCTGCCCCTCGTTGAAGCCGTAGCAAAGCGCGTCGGAACGGTTGTCCGCCGCGGAATAGGTGTAGTTGCTTATGTTCCAGAAACTTCCCGGGCCGGTTATCCATTCGTGCGAATTATCGTTGAAGCATTCGCACATCAGCCACGGGAGGCACGGCGGCTCTTCGTTTATCTCGAGCGTCATCTCCCATACGGTGTAGACGAAATCGTCATAACGCCAGTTCGTCTGCGGCAAAAGCCCGTTGAACCACGAGCTGCCGAATGTTTCCGACATATCCGTCGCGGTGACGATGAGCGTGATGTCATCGAGGCTTTCCGGCGACACGGGGATTTCGTTGAACGTGAATATCGCGCTGTACGGCGTCGTGCCGGGAGTGTATGCCGATGTCACCTGCTCTTCGATACTCTGGCCATCCTCGGCTTCGATGCTTACCCGGTAATCATCGAACCCCTGCCAGTCCCAGATTTCCAGTTCGAGCGATACATCTCCGCCGCCGATGTCGTTCCAGTAATATGCCGTATTGTCTGAGATTTCACCATCGAAGCATATCGGCTCGGCAGCGTTGGCGGTAAGCTCGCTGAATTCGCCGATGGAAAACGGCGCACTTGCCCCCGCGAGGGGCCAGGCATAGCTCACCACGACGGCGTAATTGAACACGAGGAAACCCTGGTCGCTGTCGTCCCAGTCGAGGACATATGTCCGCCGATGCTGTGTCCCTTCGGGGAAAACGCCGCGGCTCGAATATCCCTCCACCGAGCGCATGAAATCCACGAGGTCGTCATCCGGGCCGAGCCCGTCGCAGAAATATTTATAACCCGCATACGGCGCATGATAATTCGCTATCCAGTCGGGCGTACCGAGAACGCCATCCACATATCCGAACGGCGCGCCGAGGAAATCGTTGGGATTCATGTGCGCGGTGAAACCGTCGGCGTTTTCCACACGCGGGCCGAATACGATGCCGCGCGCGTCGAACCCGGTGAACAGCCCGGCGATGGATGGAAGCGGATGCCTGAGCCTCGCCTGCAACGTAACCTGGTGTTCGGCGGCATACACATGCACCGAATTCGGATTTATCTCGAGCCCCACCGGGGCGCTCGATTCGAGCATGCTTACGGCATTCATCGCCCAGTCGGCGGCGCGTACTGGGATGACCGATACATCGCCGGTGGCTTCTTCAATGGCGACCTGGTAGAACCCCCGGAGCATCGTCCCGCCCGCCTGCGCGCGCGAATCCGGTATGCAAGCATCGCCCGGTACGGTGAGGACTACACCCCCGCCGCTGCATCCTGTCAAAATGATAGCCGTGATGAGCGCAAGAAATGTGAATAGCAGATAATGGCATCGACGCATCTTTCGCCTCCGTGCGGTGGACGCGGTCGCTTACCGCCCAAGTCTTTCTATAATACTATCATATTTAATCGGAAGGAGTAGCCATAAATTTCGCGCGGCCCTGGGACTGTCCCAAAACGAATGATGTGAATCCACGAACGCATCTATGAAGGGACTGTCCCAAGGGCCGACAGCAATCTACCAATCCACGGGCGGGTTGAATTTCAGGATCCCGTTGCCGTTCTCCTGCGCAGCCCAAAGCGTGCCATCCTCGCAAAGCTCGCCCCGCGCCGGCCCGTACTGCAGCCCCGCATACTGGTTCATCTTCTTCTCGGCGAAGTCCCACGAGTATCGCGTTATCCAGTAGGTGCCGCTGTGCAAATCCGCGCCCGCATAAGCGATGATGCGGCACGCCGGGTTGTTGATGTCGACATCGACCCCGGTGTTATATGAAATCAATTCGCCGCCGAAAATATCGAGGTCCTGGTAGAGCAGGTTCCCGCTCATATCGAGCACGAACAACTGCCCGCCGTTCGAAACCGCCGTATTCCGGCACATGACGACGACCGCATCGAGCAGGGAGTCGTAACAGATATCCTTAAGATTGCTTACCGTGCCGAAATCGCATGTCGACTGCTGAAGCGTGAACAACTGCGTGAGGGCATAGTTGTCGGATTTGTCGCGTAAGAAGAAATGCGGCGTCAAGGTATTCGCGTCGTGCGATATCAAATCCCCTTCCGGAGTCACGCACAGGTTCCAGATGCTGCCGTTCTTCGGAAGCACCTGCGGGTTGGAGAATGTCGAGCCGTCCCAGTCGATTGTCTTGAGCTGGTACCCATCCGTCGGACTCCCGCTTCCGAAATTGTTGTAGATGATCCTGTCGATGCCGTCTATCGAAACCGGGTCTATCCAGAATGCGCGGTTGTTGTTGCAGTAGATCAAATCGCCGGTATCGTATGACGCCACCGCGCCGCCGGACGGATTGGATGCATTGAACAGATAAAGCGTATCGTTGTTGTCGCTGCTTCCCTGGCATATGACGCGCCGGGTTGGATCCTGGTGCGTGACCTTCACGCCCATGTATGTCCACATGCCGCTCATGGAATAAGTCGACTCATGGGTGAACCCGGTCTCGCCGAAGCCGCAGCCGCTTTCGACGATGGTGAAATAATCGTCGCTGTCATCCTGAAGCCCGCCGCCCGATTCCTCGACCCTTACCTTCACCGTATCCGACGGGTCGAACGGCACATACCAGTCATATGTCCCGGTGTTGGGCACATCGGCTTCGATGAGGTTGACGTCATCGACGAAATCATCTTTCGAATAGTAGATGTCGACATACTGAATGCTGTCCGGAGCGGCCCATGTGATATCCTGCTGCGACAGGGATTCCCATTCCTCGCCGCCGTTCGGCGATATCACCATGAACCCGCTGCTGCTTACCGCGGCTGAATGCAGGAAATACGCAGTAACGCTCGCCCCGGGGATCATCCCCTGGTAACCCTCGTCCCCGCATTCGACACCGATCAGGATGTCGATCGAATTCTCCGCTGGGGTGGCATCGATAACATCGACCTGGTAAACGCTGTATCCCTCGCCGCCGCCGACCGGGACATTTGATGACGCGGCAACAAAATTGCTCGGCGATTCCACTACGACATTATTGAGCGCGGCATCGAAATGATCCCAGACTTCGATCATCATGCTCAGACCGCCGCCGGAAGAGTTACCATCGTTAAACATGGTATTCGAAATTTCCGTTACCATGATATTCCACGCTTCGGGACGATTCGCCGCGGGGGGGAAATCATCCGGCGCCTGGTATGGCGGATCCCCCTGCGGGAAAACCCACGATGCATCGACGGCATAATTGAAAATAAGCCCGTCGCTGCCCATATGAATGGTGTAATGCCTTATATTTTTCTGCCCCGCGCTGAATACGCATCGATCCGACGGATCAAGCGAACCGACCGGCGCATCCGGGTCGTCGAGGTCATCGCAGAAGAATTTATACCCGTTGAGGGTCGAATTGAATCCGCCCACCGAATACGGCGCTCCGAGCAAGCCGTCCTTATACGCGAACATGGTGCCGTCCTGCGGGAATTCCAACGGATTCCACCAGCGGGTCAGGCCGTCGGGATTCATCAAATATGTGTCATCCCCGCCCGCCATAACGAGCGCGGAATCGTCGAATCCCGAGATGCTTCCATTGGAGATCAGCACGCCGCACACATCGAAGCCGGTGAATTCGGTCAAGCCGAGGAACGGATGCCTGAGGCCGATATCCGCTTCGATGATATCCCCGTTGAACTGGAGGGTTTCCAGTGATAGGAAAACCAGCGCGGGGGGTTCGAGGAACGGCAGGGCGTTGAGATGCATCTCCCCTGTCCGGAGGCTGACCACATCGAGGGTTTCGGCTTTCAAATCCGCGCTGAACTGTCACATCCCCCATACCGAATGGCTTGCGTTCGATGCCGACTCGATCCTGCCGACATCGGGCGACGTCGCCGCGCCGCCGCCGGAGCATCCGGCCGAAAGCGCCAACATCACAATCATAATCAGGCTCAGACTCGTAGATGCTTAATTCGCACTTTGTTTTCCTCCGAAAAAACTTTGTCGGGACATTCCCGCTATAGTGACCATAATAAATAGATACACAAGAAAACACATTCAATAACCGCTACCAGTCGGACGGCGGGTCGAGTTTGAAGATATATGTGAACCAGGTGATGTAATCCCACGAAGCCCACATCGTGCCGTCATTGGCGATATCCCCCCGGCAGAAGCCGTAGCCGACGCTCGGCCCTGGCTGGCTGTACACCCTTTTCTCAAGGAAATCGGATGAATAGCGCACGAAATACATCTGGTTGCCGACGGTACAATGGATCAATATCCTGCACTCCGGTTCGTCGAGGTCGATATACATCCCCCCGCCGTAGCTCATCGATACCGGCGTCTCGAACAGGTCGGTATCCTCGAAAATTATATCGCCGTCCGGTTCCATCACGAAAATCTGCCCGTTGCCGGACACCGATGGATTCTTGCAGAAGAAAACCAGTGCGTCGAGCTCCGGGTCGTAAATCATTTCCATGATGTACTGCGTCTCGCCATAGCCGAAGTCCGAGGGGTCGAGCGCGAACATGAATGTCTTGGCATATCCCGCGGACTTGTCGTAGAAGTAAAACCGGGGATTGAGATAGTGCGATGTGAAAAGATAGAAATCCCCTTCGGGCGTCAGGGCGAGTTTCCATATCCCGTATGAATCCGGCTGGCCGAGGTCCTGGTTGTTTGTGAAACCGGTCCCGTTCCAGTCGACGTATTTCAGGTGATTCGCCACTCCCGCGCCGCTCTGGTAGAAGATGCGGTCGATTCCCGGCTCGGAATAACCGTCGACAACGAACGATTTCGAACTGTTGAAGCCGTAGCCCTCGCCGTTGTCGAACATATCCGCCGGACCGGAATTCGGATTCGATGTGGCAAACGCATATATATGGTTGTAATTCTCGTCGTGCACTCCGCGAATGAAGAAATATTCTTCATCGGACTGCCTTGTAAGCTGAATCCCGCCGGCGGTGAAATAGTTCGTGAAGCCGTCGCCGAGATAAGAATCCGTAATCTGAAAATTCTCGCTTCCGAAATCGCAAGTATCCACGTACGGCTCATCGGAGACATCCGCCTCGTATGTGAAATATGCCGTCACGGTCTTGCCCGGAAGCAGTCCCTGGTAGCCATCGGATTCGCACTCGACGCCTATGAGTATTTTAATGGAATCAGGCGACGGTGTCGCCCCGGTGACATCGAGCTGATAGGTGCTGTACCCGGCCCCGCCATCGACGGGAATGTCGGATTCCGTGAAATCGAAGTTCCCCGGCGAATCGAGCCATACAGCATTCAGCCCGGCATTGTAGTGGTCCCACACATCGACAAGTATGCTCAACTCGCCGCCCGATTCCTCGCCGTCGTTGTAGAGCGTATTCTGAATTTCGCTGACCGAAATATTCCATGCCTCCGGTCTATTCGCCCCCGGAGGGAAATCATCGGGAGCTTCGTACGGCGGCGAGCCCTGCGGATACATCCACGATGCATCCACCGCATAATTGAACACAAGGCCGTCTTCGCCAATGTGGATGGTGTAATGCCTGATATTCTTGTGCCCCGCGCTGAACACGCACCTGTTTCCCGGATCGAGGATGTCGAGGCCGATGTCGGGGTCTGTTAAATCATCGCAGTAGAATTTATATGCGTTGACGGTGGAATTGAACGATGCAACGCCGTTCGGCGTGCCAAGCATGCCGTCGGTGTAGGAAAAAATCGTCCCGTTCGACGGGAATTCAGCCGGATTCCACCAGCGCGTGAAGCCGTCGGGATTCAAAAGGTATGTTTCATCGGAACCGGTCATAACTATACCGGTATCGCTGTAGCCCGACACGGAGCCGCTTGAAATCAGTATCCCGCATACATCGAACCCCGTGAATTCCGTCAACCCGAGGAATGGATGCCTCAGGCCGATGTCGGCATCGATTATATCGCCGTTGAAATGAAGGGTTTCAAGCGTAAGAAAAACCAGCGGCGGGGGTTCGAGGAACGGCAGCGCATTTAGATGCAGATCGCTCGTCCTCAACTGGACGACATCGAGCGATTGAGCGACCGGGTCGGCGGTGAATTGCCACATCCCCCAGGACGCATGGCTGCTCGCGTCCATGCGAGCGGTAAGACCGGATTCCGGAGATATGGCTGAACCCGTACCACTCGAACATCCGATGCAGAAAAACAGCACGGCCACCACCGCGGGCCGGGCTATTCGAAAAATCCTGAAATTCATATTTTTCCCTCTCGACTACTCCTGCAACTACTTGCCATAATTATAGATGCACGTATGACATAATTATATAAGAAACCGCAATCCTCTTCCCAAAGCCGTTGCCTATGGAATGCCGTAACTTGGCAATCGACTGCCATAACTGCCAAGTTTAAGCGTAAAAAAACCGTCGCAGGGTTGACAAAAAAGTTTTTTAGGCTAAAATAGTCATTGGCGCTCGGGTATATCGAGTGCCAAGTTTTCTCGAAAATCATTAAATCCCAAAGAGGAGGAACCACTGTGGGAAAGAAACTTAATATCCAGCCACTGCAGGATCGGGTGGTTATCAGGCCGCTCGAGGATTCGCTCCAGACAACCCCCGGCGGTATCGTGATACCCGATTCCGCCAAGGAAAAGCCCCAGCTCGGCGAAGTCGTAGCTATAGGCCCGGGACGCATATCCGATGAGGGTAAGACCATCCCCCTGACAGTCAAGATCGGGGACAAGGTGTTCCACACCAAGTATGGCGGGACGAACGTCAAAATCGACGGCGATGAGTACATCATCCTGAGGGAAGATGACATCCTCGCGGTCACCAAGTAATTCTCTTTACCCGGGGGTATAGCTCCCGGCTTCGGGGCAGCACGTCTGCCAGGCATTCTAAACCATATGGAGGGAAAACAATAATGCCGAAGATATTAGCTTATGATGAAGATGCCCGCCGCAAACTCGAATCGGGCGTCGACAAGGTCGCCAGCGCGGTACGCATCACCCTCGGCCCGAAAGGCCGAAATGTAGTGCTCGAGAAAAAGTGGGGAAGCCCCACCATCACCAACGACGGCGTCACCATCGCCAAGGAAATCGAGCTCGAAGACCCGTTCGAGAACATGGGCGCACAGCTTCTCAAGGAAGTCGCGTCCAAGACGAACGACATCGCCGGTGACGGCACCACCACCGCGACGGTACTCGCTCAGGCAATGATCAAGGGCGGTCTGCAGAACGTCACCGCCGGGGCCAACCCGATCGCCATCAAGCGCGGAATCGCCGCCGCCGTCAAAGAGGTCATCGAATTCATCCAGAAGAACTCCATCGAAGTTAAGGACAAGAAAGCCATCTCGCAGGTCGCCGCCATCTCGGGCAACGACGCGGAGATAGGCGAAGTCATCGCCGAAGCCATGGACAAGGTAGGCAAGGACGGCGTCATCACCGTCGAGGAGTCGAAGGGAACAGAGACAACCCTCGAACTCGTCGAGGGCATGCAGTTCGACAAGGGATTCATCAGCCCCTATTTCATCACCAATCCTGAGAACCAGGAAGTCGAGCTCGAAGATGCATACATCCTGCTTTTCGAGAAGAAGATCGCCGTGGTTCAGGACGTCATCCCCCTCCTCGAGAAGGTCGCCAAGAAGGGCGCGCCGTTGCTCATCATCTGCGAGGATATCGAGGGCGAAGCCCTCGCCACGCTCGTCGTCAACAAGCTTCGCGGCACATTGAGGATCGCCGCGGTCAAGAGCCCCGGGTACGGTGACAGGCGCAAGTCCATGATGGAAGACATCGCCATCCTCACCGGAGGGCTTTTCATCACCGAGGACATCGGGCGAAAGCTCGAATCCGTCGAGCTGACCGAACTCGGCCAGGCCAAGAAGATCAAGATCGACAAGGAAAATACAACCATCGTCGAAGGCAAAGGCAAGAAGGCCGACATCAACGGACGCATCTCCCAGATAAAGGCCGAGATCGAGAAGACCACCAGCGACTGGGACAAGGAAAAACTCCAGGAACGCCTTGCCAAGCTCGCCGGCGGGGTCGCCGTAATCAAGGTCGGCGCCGCAACCGAGACCGAGCTCAAGGAGCGGAAGCATCGCTACGAGGACGCCCTTTCAGCCACCCGCGCCGCCGTTGCCGAAGGCATCGTCGCGGGCGGTGGAGCTACACTCGTTCGCGCGATCAAGGCCCTCGAAAAGATCAAGTTGTCGCCCGATGAGATGATCGGCGTGAAGCTCATACGCAAAGCCCTCGAAGAGCCGCTGAAGCTCATCGCCGGCAACGCCGGCATCGAAGGTGCGATCGTCGTCGAGAAGGTCAAGGAAATGAAAGGCAATGAAGGATTCAACGCCGAGACGATGAAGTACGAGGACCTGGTCAAGTCGGGTATCGTCGACCCCGCCATGGTCACCCGTGCCGCGGTCGAGAATGCCGCGTCCATCGCCGGCATGCTCCTCACCACGGAGAGCCTCATCGCCGAAAAACCCGATGACAAGAAGGAAATGCCCCAGATGCCTCCCGGCGGCGGAATGGGTATGGATTATTAATCGCGATTTCGCCAATGCATTTACATCCCCCTCGAAAGAGGGGGTTTTTTATTTCGGATGCCATGCATCACTGGATATCGTGCACGTGTCATTAAGCATCTATACATGTGATACGACGGAGGTGCTTCACGAAATGGCGACACGAACGGCAATCCTCATATTATCTATAACACTATTCCTCGCGGTTATCGGATGCTCCAGCTCCGGCGGAACCGGCTCCCCTCTCGCTCCGGACATCGGCTCTATGCGCGATTCTACCTTTGATACGGGCAACCGGTATCTATGGGGCTACTGGGTCGTGTCGGTCGATGAATCGCACACGCAATTCGATATCACCCCGGTCAGGGAAGCGGCATACCATCTGAACGCGCGGCAGTTCCTCGAAGACGACCCCTGCCCGAACTGCATCACCGTCAAGAGCGTGCATCCCTCGGGACAGCAGAGCCTGCTGGTCGATGTCGAGCTACGGCATCCGTTCCCCGGGATGGCGAAGTATACCGGGTTCGATGTGCGCGGCATCTTCATGGCGGGCGGAAGCCTCGAATTCCCATCCTGGGGACTCTCCACCGCGCATCCCGGGCTGGACCCGTATTTAAAGAACCCCGACGGCTACACCCGCATGTTCAACCCGGTCGAATTCGCCCCCGGCAGCGGAGTACTGCCGATGCTCGAATATTCCAAGGGCAAATTCGCGTCGGATTCCGGATTCGACGCCACGCTGAATGCATATAAAAATTTCTATTCATCGGAAAACCGCCACTATTTCGCATGCGGCGATGCGATAACCGTGACCTACGACATCAGCACCGGTCCCGGCGCGTTCAGCTTCGGCTACGCGGTGGATGCATCGTGGATTCTCCCCGGATGGACGCCGCCGTCGGTACCCGATGATTTCGCCATAAGCGCCAACTGCCTCGAAGCGTATCTCATCAACGTCGACATCGGAGAGGGGATGACCGACCAGGGCGGCAGCGCGGACGTCACGATCGATGTCTACGACTGGCAGGGATTGGAAACCATCGATACGGTCAAGCTCATCTCCCCTGCCCTGTTCACCGGCGAAATCGAATTCACCGACTTCGAAAATTTCATCAACTTCAGGCGGTACACCGGCCAGATATCGAACGACCTGCAGGCCGTCGCCGAGGAATATCCGGTGCTTGTATGCGTGACCGATGTCGGCTCCGACCCTCACTTCGGCACGGTCGGCTCATACCAGGTGGCGTGGGCGGAAGTCGAAGCGTGGGGACTTCCCGAACTCACCATTTTCGTAGATGACAGCAACATATCGGGGGTCGAGGACGGCACGCCGGCGAATCCCTACAACACCATCCAGGAAGGGGTCGACAACTGCCCGGCGGGATGGCAGGTATGGGTCGATGATTCCGGCGGCGCATACGAGGGCTCGGTCGTTCTCACGGATGACATAAAAGTAAAAGGTGAGAACTGGGATTTCACCGACGGCGGACTGCGCCCGAAAATCGACCCGCCGGACGAAATGATGGATGCAAGATGCTTCATCGCGTATGAAGTCAGCGATGTAACCGTCGAGACGTTTGATCTCTATCCCGGCGGATGGTGCAGCGGGTTCTACATGTCAAATTTCGTCGACATCCAGGGATGCGGCAATATAACCGTGCGCGACTGCCTGTTCACGGGCGAAACCGACTTGAGCATCGCGCCTTGTTACATACGCGGCAGCGCGGATGTTACGATTGAATATTGCCGTTTCGACGACCTCGACCGTATCAACGACGAAAACGGGATGTTCTTCGTCAACGCGATAAATATCTGGTTTTCCGATTCCCCGGTCATACGAAACTGCTCGTTCAGCGATTTCCGCGAGAAAGAGGATGAGGGCTCGAAGAGCATCGATGTCATTCACATCGAAAGCACTCCCAACCCGGTGGTGCATAACAACGTGATATTCTCCATCGTGCCACACGCGGGGGTCGGGTACATGGGCGCGGTATTGCTCGAGGGAATACACATGATGCAATGCGACAACCCGGTCGTTTATAACAACACGATATCGATGCTCGACAGCGGCGACGCATTTTTCATCAACCAGTGCTTCGCCTATTTCCTGCGGCAATCCCTCGACGGGACGTTTTACAACAACATCGCGACGCATATTTATTCCTCGGGATGGGCTCCCGACGGCAGCGCGCTTGCGCGGGGAGTGCAGTCATGCGAGACCGCGCTCACGTGCGACTACACCTGCATTTTCGACATCAAGGCTATGGGTAATATTGAAGGGGCGCATTATTTCCAGCTTGCCGAACCGGGTGTGGGATGCATCGATGTCGCTCCGGGCTACATCGCACCGGGCGCTGAGGATTTCGACATCGAAACCGGCGGCCCCGGCCAGATGGGGCATCCGGGCTATGTCGACTGGGACGACACCGGTTCTCCATCGGGCAACCCGGCCAATACAGACCCCGAAACCCGCTCCCGCATGGGCTGTCACGGCGGCCCGGATGGGGAATTCGTGGGATTGCTTACATAATATTCTCAATTAACCTGGTGCCACGGGTACGCAAACCTCTGATGTTTCGGGACACCCCTGTCCCGAAACCTAAACCTGGTGCCACGGGTACGCGAACCTGGTGCCACGGGTACGCAAACCTCTGATGTTTCGGGACACCCCTGTCCCGAAACCTAAACCTGGTGCCACGGGTACGCGA
>CAZSPL010000103.1:11468-13106 GCA_964608735.1 uncultured Planctomycetota bacterium
GATGTTTCGGGACACCCCTGTCCCGAAACCTAAACCTGGTGCCACGGGTACGCGAGTACGCGAGCTTACCCGTGTCTTTGGCTGCTCCCTTACACTCGCGGTTCTGTTCGGAAATAGGCTTTCGTGCGGTGTCCCCTCCCTTACGGTCGGGGCTCGGGTTTTCTTCAACTGGTGCCACGGGTACGCGAGCCTGGTGCCACGGGTACGCGAGTCCGCGAGCTTACCCGTGTCCCGAGAGGAAGGGTACCCCACACTTTAGTATGGGCCGGGCAGCTTAATACATTAAAATTGGATCCCGTGTGGCACGGGCTGGCGTCAACCAATCCTCATCACACTCCCACCACGCATTACGCCTGCCCGTGACCCCCCTGCCCCACTCATGCGGGCTGGCAGCCCGCGAGCCCAGTCTACGATTCATGTCCTATGAAAACATCGATTCGAGGATTTCTTCCTTCCTCACATAATAGAATTTCCACCCGTCCGGGACATAGCTCTTCAGGCTGGTAATCTCCTCGAGGCGCTCCTTCGTATGCTTCTCTTCGCTGAAACTCTCGGCATCGACGCAGATGTAAATCGGCTTCATATCGCGCGCGGCGAGGCCCTGCATCATGTTGAAAATAACCCCGTCGCGCCTCGATGAAACCACCGCGAGCGACATCCCCCTGAACCGCCTCACAAGCCCCGGCAATGCGTCTTCCAGCCCCGCCCTGCCATCGTCCTGCATCATCGCCGCCGTTTCGAGGATATTCGGAAATATGTCGTGCTTCAATTCGCTCTCGTAAATAATTCCCTCCTCCGTGGTGAATGCCGCGGCGTAGGGAAATCCCATGTCGATGTTGTACTTGATCAGGCTCAGGGCGATTTCCATCATGGTACCGAGCGACGATTCGCGCCCGAACCCGACATTGCGCCCGCGCTGCATGTCGAGTATCACCGCGAGCTCGCTCTCGACCTCCTTCTGAAACTGCCGTACGATTATCTTGCCATGCCTCGCCGTAAGCGGCCAATGCACGCGCCTGAGGCTGTCCCCCTCGGAGTACTCGCGCACGCCGAGGAAATCGGGGCTGGTGCCCTCGCGCGGGATGGTCATCGCCAGTTCCCTCGGAAGCCGCGAGACGCCCGATACCGGGAACTGCTGTATGCGGAACCATCCCGGCATGATGAGGATTTCATCGAATATCGGAAGCTGCCTTCGTATGCGGAATATCCCCAGCGGATCACGTCCTTCCACGATCATCGGCCCGATGTGAAACAGCCCGCGTTCGTTGAATATCGTGCGCTTAGTTTCGGCGACTTTGTTGCGTCGCGAAAGCCTCAGCCACGAGATGAATTCCTCGCCGGAAAAATATTCGCTTGACAGATATTTCCCTATACCTTTCGAATCATCAAGCTCCCCGCGACGCGCGCGATCCCACACGCGCACATGAAAAAGGGGCACGCGGTTGCTCGTATGCAGCTCTATCTCTATCGGGACCTTCTCTCCCCACAACGCCCGCCCCGGCATCTTGCGTCGCGCCTTCACGCCGAACGATGCTATCACCGCCCACAGGAGCGCTATCACGAGAAGCCCGATGAACATATACGATGTAAGCAGCGCGAGGATGATGTGATGCTTCGTGTAGGCCCATATCCCGATGA
>CAZSPL010000104.1:0-13103 GCA_964608735.1 uncultured Planctomycetota bacterium
TGTCGGCCCCAGGGTAATGCTTTTTTATCTCGGAAATGGCCGGCGTGGCCATTAAAAGATCGCCGATGTAGGCGAGGTCGATTACGAGGATGTTATGGTATTTCTCGCCCAAATATCTGTTGCTTGCATTAAAATATGCACACCCACCCATTACCCGTATAACTCTCGCTAAAATATTAACATAAGAAAAGTGGTAAAATCAACTATAAAGTATTCAAACGGATAATTTCCACTATCAACTGGTAAATTAACTTTACCATAAACAGGCCATATACGATCATTACGCCGGTAAAATTCTTGGTCTCGCGGTTACGTTTTAGCGCTTCGGGAGAGAATTTCCAGTCAGGATCGCGCGTGAGGAAGCCCCGCCTCGGGAAAAAGCAGGGGACGGCGTTTCGGTAGCCCTCAAATACCGGCCCGAATTTCTCGGTGAGGAATTCTTCCTCAATCTTCATCATTTTTATGTAAATTGGGTAGAGGGACACAAGGAGCAGCACAAGTCCCCAAGGCACAAGGCTGAGAATATTCGCCCGCGTCGAAGGGATGAGGTCGCCAAAAGGGCCGGCAAGGAAAGCGAACCCGATAGCATACAGCAGGCTGCCGAAGTACATCGGATGCCGGCATCGTCCATACGGCCCATCCATCGTAAGCCTGTCGACATCATCATCCGCCGCTTTCAGCAGCGTCCCGCCGGCACCGATGCGCTGGAATCCGCCCGCCATGATAAAAATCGTCCCTATGATGAAATACAGAAAGCCGGTAAGGGAATTTCCGACGCCGAAGATTAATAATATCAGGAGATATGCGTAGCCAGCATAGACCCGGAATCTCGCGAACGGCTTTATCCGCGATTCCAGCACCGCGAGGCGGGCAGGGTCGGGGTGGTGCGATTTATATTGCTGCTTGAGCGAAGGCGGCTTTCTCTTCCTTTTTGACACGAATGGATTATAAGGGCTGGCGGGACTAAGGTAAATCTATTGTTCCATCTGTTTGAGAAGATCCGCCTTAATTTCGTTGATGATCCGAGCGTAGCCGGAAGTATCCGCAAGGAGCTTTCTGGAATCTGGAATTTCGCCCGGGTCCACGCCGGCCTTCACGAGCAGGCGATAATCCTCAAGCCCCTGCACGAGGTTCTTCCACCTGAGGCTGGGCAGGGGAGATGGAATGTTGATGAAGCCTGGATAATATTGCCGCACCACATCGCCGGGATAGAAAAGGTAGCCATCACCGTTGCCGAAAAATTCCCGGTCGGAATCGCCGGATGGATTTGGCTCGGCGAACGGGTCGGCGTGTGTCCAGTAAATGCAGTCCCAGTAGAGCAGCCCGTCGATGCCGTGGCTGTATATCGTCACGACAAGAATCTGCGGTGCGAGGAATTCATCGCCGATGTTCAGCGTCGGGGACAGGATTTCCGGAACAGATGCCCTGTAATCAAGCTGATTCGGGTAGACCCAGACTTCATTGCCGGCGACCTGCGCCTCTGTGCATTCGTCAGTGCGATAATATCCAAGCTGTGGACACCAGATATCGACAATCCCTCTCAAATCAGGCCAATCCTGCTGGCCGGGAAGGCGGTATGGCTGTTCAGTGACCAGGTATTTCAAATCCGGCGCGATATCGTGCAGGAATTCGCCAAACTCGATGACATCGCGATAGCGCTCGATAGTATTCGGCTCGTCGATTACATAGCAGAATGCATCGTCCATCCAGCCCATCGAGCGGAAATGCTCCGCCATCGCGCCGATATATTTCCCCGCGCTTGCTTTCCATTCATCCGAAAGCATCTCGCCTTCGACGAAACCGGTCGCGCCTGTTGCATCGTGAATGTTAAACGGGAATTGCTTCACCGGTATATCCGCAAGCCAGGTGCTATATGCCGAATCGAGACGCTCGGTCGAATAGTAAGTCTCGCCACCGATGTGAGTCATCTGGGAGTGGGTCAGGATGTCGAAATTGATGGGGGCGACCCCCGCTTCGTCCAACTGCCCGGCGAAGCCTGTATAGATATCCTCGGCAAGTTGTTCCGGGGAGCAGCTCGATTCGCTGCAGAACAGTGGGGTGATGAACCGCTGCAGGTTCGATGTGCTTACGCCCATCGCCACTGGAAGCGGCTCGGTGTCGACATCGATGTCGAGAATCGCGAACGTGAACGGTACGCTGAAATCGGGCTGCGCGTCGAGGAAATCGCCCTCAGTTATTGTTATCTCACATGTGTAGATACCCGGCGCCGCATCAGCATCGGTGGCAATTTCTATATAAGCCACAACGTATTCAGCATCACTGAAATCTTTCTCTTCGAGCCAGGGCCATGGGATGAGGGCATCGGGATATTCGCCGAGGGGGCCGCGGGCGATGTTGGTACGGGTAATCTCGACGAAATGCTCGAGATATGCCGACATCCTCGGGAAGGAAATCGTTGGGGAGTCGTCTCCCGAATCGGGATTATCGGGGTTATGTATCGGTGTAAATTCCGTGTCGATTGAGCCATCGAGGATGAGGCTTCCAATTCCCCCATCCTTCGAAACAAGAACCTGGAACGCTTCGTGCTCTCCGGGCCAGAGGATGAGGTTGACATCATCGATTTCCGAGCGGGTCAAAGTGGCGAAGTTGACCCGGGTGAGGCCGTCGAAGATATGAACGCCGTCGGGAAATGGAAACCTTTCGCCTTCGAACGGGTCGGGCAGGAGGAAGATAATCACGAGGGCGAGGATTCCGCATATTTGAATTATTTGCTTCACCGGCACAATGTAATCAAGTATATCAGCTTTATGGTAAGGATATTCCCGGAATTTATGCCTGACATAATGATAAGAACTAAACAAAATCACGAGAAGGGTTGATTTTCTTTCAAATAGTCTTATATTGGCGTTTCAACATAAGCCCGTAACCCGAAACCCGCATTCCCCGACTCGCTCGGTGCAGAGGGGTTTTTTCGCAAGCGGTTTCGCCCGGCACGGTAATCCGGACAGGGTCTTTAAAAGGAGTTTCATGATGCCAATCGAAATCGGCCGCAACAGGACAGCCCGCCAGTCATATGGGTTTGACGACGTCGCGCTAATACCGGGCAGGCGGACTGTAGATCCGGATGATACCGATATCAAGCTGAAGATAGGTAAATTCACTTTCGCGATACCCATCCTCGCGTCGGCGATGGACGGCTGCGTGGATGTTCATCTCGCCATAGAGATGGACAAACTCGGTGGACTGGCGGTGCTCAACCTTCAGGGGCTTCAGACCAAATATGAGAATCCGGAAGATGCGCTGGAAAAAATCCGCTCGGCCCGCAAGGAAGACGTCACCAAAATCATGCAGGAGCTTTACATGGCTCCGGTGAAGCTCAATCTCATCCAGAAGCGGATTGAGGAGATGAAGGAAGCGGGAATCATCGCATGCGCGTCGGTAACCCCGCAATACGCCAAGACCTACGGCATGGCAGCGTGCGAAGCCGGTCTCGATATCCTGTGCCTGCAATCCACGGTGGTTTCGCTGGAGCATTATTCGAGCAAATTTTCGAGTCTCAGCCTGAATGATTTCTGCGAGGATTGCCCGGTGCCGGTGATAATCGGCAACACTGTCGGATATGATGTCGCGCTCGAACAAATGAGGGCGGGAGCATCGGCAATACTCGTGGGCATCGGCCCCGGCGCCACATGCACCACCCGCGGGGTACTCGGGGTAGGCTCCGGCCAGATAACGGCGACAGCCGACGTCGCGGCGGCGCGGAATGAATATCTCAGGGAAACCGGGCGGTATGTGCCGATAATCACCGATGGCGGCATCGGCAAGGGGGGCGAAGTAGTCAAGTCATTCGCCGCCGGCGCTGACGGTGTAATGATAGGCAGCCCGATATCGAAGGCCGAGGAAGCCCCCGGCAGGGGTTACAACTGGGGCATGGCATCGCCGCATCCGACATTACCGCGGGGAACCCGTGTGGAAGTGGGGGTCCTCGGTAAATTAAAGCAGATACTTCTCGGCCCCGCGACGGGACGCGACGACGGCGCGCTCAATCTCGTGGGCGCGCTACGGGAAGCGATGGGGCTTCTCGGATGCGAGACCCTGAAGGAGTTGCAGCAGGTGGAGATGGTCATCGCGCCGAGTTTCATGACCGAAGGCAAGGCGTTCCAGATATCGCAGCGCGTCGGGATGGGGAGATGATATCGCGCGTATGCTACAATTCTTGACAGAGAGCGCATGAAGCTATGCTTAGTACACCGTCGGAAAAAATCCTTGTAATCGACTTCGGCGCGCAGTACAACCAGCTCATCGCGAGGAAGGTGCGCGAGAGCCGCGTTTATTGCGAGATAGTGCCGTACTGGATAACCCCCGCCGAGGTGAAGAAGCACAAACCGAAGGGGATGATATTTTCCGGCGGTCCCAACTCGGTTCATGTGGATAATGCTCCCATGCCCGACCCGAAGCTTTTCAACCTCGGGATACCGGTGCTCGGGATATGTTACGGTATGCAGGTGCTGGGCGAGATGCTCGGCGGCAAGGTGGGCGGGTCACGCAAGAGGGAATTCGGACGCACCGAGCTTACCGTCGACAAGGACAACCCGCTTTTCAAGGGACTGCTTCCCAACCTCACATGCTGGATGAGCCACGGTGATTCCATCAAACATATGCCCGAGGGGTTCGAGGCATACGCGCACACGTTCAATACCAGGATTGCATCGATGGGGGATACAAAGCGCAAGTTCTTCGGTGTGCAGTTTCATCCCGAAGTCGTGCATACACCGTGGGGCATCGACCTTGTTAAGAATTTCGTTTATGAAATATGCGGATGCAGCCCGACATGGACGCCGGCGAATTTTATTAATTCTTCCGTATCCGTGATCAAGCAAAGAGTCGGCAAGGGCAGGGTGCTGTGCGCGCTTTCGGGAGGGGTCGATTCGGCGGTAACCGCCGCCATCGCGCATCTTGCGGTGAAGAAGCAGCTCGTCTGCATAATGGTCGACCACGGATTCATGCGGCTGAACGAGGCGAAGGAAGTCAGGAAGACGTTCAAGAGCCATTTCGGCATGGAACTGCAGGTGGTCAATTCATCGACGAGATTCCTCAATAAAGTGAAGGGAGTCACCGAACCCGAACATAAGCGCAAGATAATCGGGGAGGAATTCATTCACGTATTCGAGGAAGAAGCCCGCAAGCTGGGTAGATTCGAATACCTCGCCCAGGGGACGCTTTATCCCGACGTGATCGAGTCGGCGGCCAGCAGGGAAGGCCAGACCGCGCAGACTATCAAGACGCATCACAATGTCGGGGGGCTCCCTGAAAACATGGATTTCGAACTCATCGAGCCGCTGCGTTATTTGTTCAAGGATGAAGTGCGCAACATAGCGCGCGAGCTCGGTATGCCGCCGAGCATGGTGTACCGTCAGCCGTTCCCCGGGCCGGGTCTCGCGATACGGATCATCGGCTCGATAACGAAGGAAAAAATAAATATACTCCAGAAAGCGGATTACATATTTCTCGAGGAAATATACAAGGCGAACCTTCACCGCGACATATGGCAGTTCTTCGCTGTACTGCCGGACATACGTTCGGTCGGGGTGATGGGTGATATGCGGACATACGAGTACCCGATAATATTAAGGGCGGTAACAAGCGAGGACGGGATGACGTGCGACTGGGCGCGTATTCCCGTGGAGATCCTCGAAAAGGTGTCCAACCGGATCGTCAACGAAGTGAACGGCGTCAACCGGGTGGCGTACGACATCACCAGCAAGCCGCCCGGTACGATAGAGTGGGAGTAAAGATTTTCGTCGACGGAGATGATGATAATGGCCAAAGCGGCTGCAAAGAATGATACGGCACTGAGAAACGCGAAGCTCGTTTTCACTGAAAAGCAGATTGCGAAACGGGTAGGGGAAATGGCAAAGCAGATCGCCGCGGAGTATGAGGAGAAGCATCCATATGTGATAGTCGTGCTCAAGGGGGCGTTCATCTTCGCGTCAGACCTTATCCGCCAGATGAATATCCCGCTGGAAATCGATTTCATAGCGATAGAGTCATACGGCAATTCGACCAAGTCGACGGGTGTAGTGAAGATTACCAAGGACCTCGACGCCAACATCGAATCGAGGCATGTCCTTGTGGTAGAGGATATCGTCGATTCCGGGCGCACCCTCTCATATCTTCTCGACTGTCTCGCCGCGAGACGCGCGGCATCGATAAAGGTCGCCACGCTGTTCGACCGTCCCGACCGGCGCGAAGTGAATGTCGAAATCGACTTCAAGGGATTCGATATCCCGGATAAATTCGTACTCGGCTACGGCATGGACTATTCGCAGCATTACAGGGACCTGCCATATGTGTTCACACTGAGTTATTTCCCGGATGAGAACGAGATGATTGCCAGGAGATGAGGCCGCGTTTGCCGTACACTCCGGCGAATAAGACGAATCTGAAATCAACCAAGGGCGGGGGGGATTTCGCCCGGGGCGCGAAGCTCTTCCTCGCCGGGCTTCCGGTTTTAATTTCGCTGTTCCTTATCACGTATTTCATCGATGTTTACCGGGTACTCCTGAAGGGGTATGAAGAGCCGACGCCCTACGCCGTATTCATTTCAAATGGCTTTGTCCTGTACTTGCTGCTTGCCGTTGTTTTCTGGCTCCTGTCTCCCATCGCCGGGAAGATTTTCAGGACGCGTTATGAGAATCCATTCTTCGCGGGGTTCGCATCGTGGTGGATATTCGTCACGCTCCTTTTCGTGCTCTATGTCAATGAAGAATTGATAGGCGGAAGGCTCGGCTTCGGCAATCCGGAATCGATTGTTTTTTCCATACTGTCTCTCGCCATGCCGCTCGCGATACTGAAATATGTCAGCGGGCGGGTTCGAGGCGTTTATCTATCGGGAAGGGGAATGCTCAGCATCTATGCAATCACATTTTTCATGCTGCTCATCATCGTTGTAATGCCGTTCCTGTTGAACGCGATAGGCCCCGATACGCCCGCAACGCCGTCGGAGGGGGATTCGCACGATGTCATCCTCATCACCCTCGACACACTCCGCGCCGACCATTTGAATATATACGGCTACGAGCCGGAAACATCCCCGAGCATCGATGAATTCGCGCGGGACTGCGTTGTGTTCGATGCATGCTTCACGCCGATGCCGCTCACCAATCCGGCGCATGCATCGATGTTCACAGGGAATCTTCCGCAGAATCATCTCGTGCTGACGAATACGAGCGCGTATGAGCAGATCCCGACAATCAAGCCGGACGGTACGGCATATGAGAACATGTCGTTCGTGGAGATACTTCGCGAGCAAGGTTACGATTCATTCGCGGCGGTAAGCGCGGTGCATCTCGGCAACGAGTTCGGGTGGGGGAAGTCATTCACTAGTCTCAATCAATACACGCCGCCGTTCAAGGGGCATTTCGCCAATTCAGTCTATCAGCTTGCGCCGATGCGATTCATCGCCAAGGCATTGCGAAAACCGATAAACTACATCCGCAAATCGGATGAAGTGTTTGCAACGTTCCTGCAATGGGATGATTGGAGGCAGCCGGTAAGCGGCAGGGAGCCGTTCTTTGCCTGGCTGCATTGCTTCGATGTCCATGTGCCATATAATCCACCCGGCGGGCTCGAACGAATTTACATGCCCGATTATTCCGGCTCCCTGACGTGCAGCGGGCCTGATGTGCAGAAGTACAACACTGACCGCGATGAACTGCTCGCGGAGGGGGCGGATCTCGACGAATACATACAATATGCCAATGCCTGCTACGACGGCGAGATTCGATTCATGGACGAGCAGTTCGGGATGCTTATCGATGAGTTGAAGAAGCGCGGGATTTACAACGACTCTCTCATCATAGTATGCGCCGACCACGGCGAGGGGATAGGGGAGAGGGATTTCATCGGGCACAACTCGGTGCTAGTGGATTACGAGACACGGGTGCCGATGTTCATCAAGCCGCCGGGATACAGCGGCGGGGGCGCGCGTGTCAAGCTTCCGGTGAGCCTGTGCGACATCGCGCCGACAGTGTATGATTTTCTCGGCATCGATTCGAGCTTGAGGATGGACGGCGAATCTCTCAAGCCGCTCGTCGATGGAGAGCCGGGCAGGGGTTTCGGATGGCCGATGCCGGGGATGATATTCCTGAAGTCGCATTCGCTCCGGTGGAAGGACAGACAGATCATGCGAAACATCGAGCCGGAAACCGAGGCCGTGGTGTGGTCGTATTACGATCTCCGGACGGATCCCGGGGCGTTCGTTGACCTCTACGCGACCGAGGGGCTGCTTCCCGAAAGGGACAAGACATCCCTGCTTGAATGGATCGAGGGGACATCGGCGGATTTCGCATACCTCGCCGGGAAGGCGCACGAGAAGGAAGAGCTCGATGAATGGACCATCGAGCAGCTCAGGGCGAACGGATATTTGAACTGATGAAGGTTGCTTAAGGCGGCCCGACATCCGATAATGAACAATAGTTAATTCAAGTGGAGGTTGCATCAGGCCGACATGGGTGGAGTGAGTCCCGATATGATAGATCCCGTGCTCTTGAAGCGAATCCTGCTCACGGCGGCGGGATTATTCAGCTGCTTCATGGGATTGTGGATCTACAAGTCGACGGTTCGCGGGGTAGGGTTCCTCGTCGGCGCCGCGGCGGGAGCATACCTCGTTCTTGTGGTTTTCGCGCAGAGCCGTGTCGTGCAGGAACTTCCGAACCTGCACTACATCCTGCTCGTCGTCGGGACCATCGTTATTTGCGGATTCCTCGGCACATACTTGTCCAGGGCGTTTGAATACGTGCTTTTCTTCCTCACCGGGGGGATAATCGCGATAATTCTCGCGAGGCTGTGGGCGGGGGAGGTCAATATCAACGACCTGAGCAGCTTCGAAGCGTTCCGTACGGCGGTGGCATCGGCATCGCCCGGTAACTGGGAGATCGTGATATTTTTCACCGGGGGGCTTTTATATATCCTAAACATCGGCCCTATAGTGGCGCTCACTACGGCCGGACTCGGCGCGGTGCTTCTCAGGTGGGCCTGGTTTGACGTATTCGAGGGCATAGGACCTGAAATGCCGAACATTATTGTCCTGATTTTCACCGTTGTGGGGACGGCGGTTCAGCTCGCCGCCTTCAGGCGGAAGATGGAAATGATACCGCCAAAATTCAAGCGAAGAGCTTTCATGTAGCGGCATGCACTTCCATAATTTCAGTTTACCTGTTAAATTAGCTTATATTACGTATTGAGGTGGTGTCCCATAGACCCTATTTACATACTCGCTGCCGCATCGAATCCCGAAGCCGCCGAGCCTCTCAAAACCACGCCACAGCTTCACATCGTTTTCATAATCATCGGCATAGGCTTGCTTCTTGTCTTAGCCTTCAGTATCCGTTATGAAATCAAATTCCTTTCCTTCTCGAAACCATCTCCTTACCTCAAGGCGCTATCGATTATCAGCTTCTTGCTCATGTTTGCTCTCGCGCTTGTCAGCATCTTCCACTTTTCGATACCACTTCCTATGCTCGTGGCGCTCGTCGGGACCTTTGCGGTACTTCTACTTCTCATTACACCTATTCAGTTTATCTATCGAATGAGGACATTTTCATCATTGAAGATGCAGCGTGTCGAAGAAAAGGCGAGGTTGATGCAGGAAGTTGCCCAGATAATCAAGGAGGGGGAGGAGCCGGGAAGCCAGGGGACTGCGTCAGGCGATGACACATCGGCTGACTGACGAGCTTGTTTACATAATATATCTTATGCGACACACATACTGGCTTCCTTATTTGTCGCTGGAAGAAGGAATTATATGAAAAGCTCGCGTCGAAGGCTGAAATTCTATATATTCACGGTACCTGTTCTTATCATCATCGGGCTTGTCGCTGTCGCAGTATATGTGCCGCCGGCGTCGCGCATTATCGTCATCGGACTCGATGCCGCCGACTGGGATATCATCAACCCCCTCGTCGATGCCGGACGACTTCCGAACATAAAACGAATAATGGATGGCGGAGCTACCGGGAAGCTCGAGACCTTCGAGATATCAGCCAGCCCTGCCGTGTGGAACACCATCTCAACCGGGGTGACCAGGGATACTCACGGCATCAAGGGATTCACTTTGTCCGACACGGACCTGCGGCCTTATACGACAAGCATGAGACGTGTCCCCGCCTGGTGGAATATCGTGTCGCATTTTGGCGGGCGTGTAGGCATCGTTGGACACTGGGTAAGCTGGCCCGCCGAGGTTGTCAACGGCGAGATGGTGTCGAGCTTCATCAGCTACGACCCGGATGTAAACGAGCTTCTTTATTATAAGGGGAAGCTTCGCAAGGATTTGAATATACCGGGCCAGACATATCCGCCGGAGCTTATCGACGAACTCGCTCCCCTCGTGGTTGCCGAGGAGGATGTGAAGCGCGAGGACATCGAGGGGTTTTTCGACATCAAAGACTGGGACGATCTTGACCTGTATCGCAAGGCGGACGGCTCGGATAACCTCATCAAGGAAAGCCTGGAATACATCGTCCCGTGGACATACGCCGCCGACAAGACCCATGTCGATGTATTCAATTATCTCAGGAAAAATAAAGCGCCTTATGATGTCATTTTCACTTACATAGAAGGCACCGATGTTTTCGCCCACCGGTTCTGGCATTTCTACAACACCGAGTTTCTCGATGCGGCGATGGAGTACTGGGGCTATGATATGTCGCAGAGGGATAAGTATGTCGCGGCGTTCAAGGATTCGATCAACAGGTATTATGAATGGTCGGATAAAGTCATAGGCGATGTGATGTCCGACATGGGCCCTCGCGACACGCTGATCGTCGTATCGGACCATGGTTTCGGACGCCACTATCGTCCGGAGGGGTTTGAGACCGTGTCGGAGCGGCATACATTTTCCGGGACGCATGCGCATTATGGAGTAATCATGTTGTATGGCGCGAATATCAAGAAAGGCTACAAGCTCCAGGGGAAGCCGCCGAATCTTACGGATGTTATGCCGACGATGCTGAACCTGCTCAAACTTCCCGTCGCGCAATGGATCCAAGGCAGACCGATAACCGATGCATTCACGCCGAGGTTCAATTCGACATACCGTCTGAAGTGGATCGATGAATACGGCATCGAGGATCAATTCCGCGACGAAGGGGATTCGAGGCCGCCATTGAATCCCGAGTACGAGCGAAGGATGCGGGCGCTGGGTTATATTACATAGAAGCTGGTCAAGTGCGCGTATAAAGGATTCGATTATGAACAGTAAAAAGGCTTTATCAAGACGCCGGACCAAGTTCTATATCTTCACCATTCCATTGCTGACGATCATTCTGCTCGTTGGGCTGGTCATATATACTCCCGCTCCATCACGAGTAATAGTAATCGGTCTTGACGCCGTAGACTGGGATATCGTCAACCCCCTGCTCGATGAGGGCCGCCTGCCGAATATGCAAAAGATAATCGACGGAGGGGTTACATCTAAATTGGAGACCATCGAGCCATCCCTTTCCGCGGTAGTCTGGACAACAATAGCCACCGGCGTGAGACGAGACGTTCACGGTATCAAGGATTTCGTGATCCCCGACTCCGGGGGGCTACCGTACAACTCGGGAATGCGCAAGGTCCCGGCAATATGGAACATCGCTTCGCATTTCGGCAAGCGTGTCTGTTATGTCGGCCACTGGGTCAGCTGGCCCGCCGAGAAAGTGAACGGATATATCGTGTCGAGTTTCATCAGCTATAATCCGGAAGAGGCTCCGGAAGCGAATTACGGCGGCGAGAAATTTAAAATAGTAGATGTTCCGGATAAAACCTACCCGCCGGAACTTCTCAAAGAGATTCAACACCTTGTTGTCACCGGGGAAGATGTAACGCAAGACGATCTGAATCCAATTTTCAATATAGATGACTGGAGCGACCCGGATATCACAAAAAATATCCTTAAGGAAACGATGACCTATATCGTCCCATTCTTCTATGCCGCCGACAAGACCCATTATGAAGTCTTTCAATACCTCTGGAGAGAAAAGGAGCCGTTTGACCTGATCTACACGTACATCGAAGGAACCGATACCAACGCCCACAGGTTCTGGCATTTTTACGATACTACGTATCTCGATGAAGTCCTGCTGCACTGGGGTTTTGACCTCGAGGACAAAGATAAATATGTTCGATATTTCGGTGATACGCTGAACCGCCAGTATGTATGGGCTGATTCGCAGGTTGGACGTGTATTGGAAAACATGGGGCCCCGGGATACCCTCATCATTCTGTCGGATCACGGATTCGGCCATTGGAGGGAGTCCGATGACGAGTTCTGCAAGGATGATGAGCGGCATGCGTTTTCCGGAAGCCATTCTCACTTCGGCGTCATTATGTTTTACGGACATAACATTCGGAAAGGCCACAAGATCACCGGCCCGCCTCCTGATCTGCTCGATGTAGTTCCCACCATGTTGTCCCTGCTTAAACTTCCGGCCGCCCAGTGGATGGAAGGCTCACCCATCACCGAGGCTTTCACCGACAGGTTCAACAGGACAAGCAAGCTAAAATGGATCCGGGATTACGGGATCGAGGATCAGTACGGCCATCAGAATGTGAAGAGCCCCTTTGACGAAGAGCTTATTAACAGGATGAGATCGCTCGGGTATCTCCAGTGAAATCACAATTTCGGTTTATCCACGCAATCAGCAGAATCCATAAGTGCTTGATCCATCAACGGGATTTAATCTGTTAGAATATTCATATCCTGAGGAGGGGGAGCGCATATGGCGAAGAAGAAAAAAAATGGAAAGAGCGCCATGACCTATGAATCCGCGGGAGTGTCCATCGACGCCGGGGACAAGGCTGTCGAGCTGATACGCCAAATGGTCAGGTCGACCTATAACGCGGGAGTAATAGGCGACATAGGCGGTTTCGCGGGATTTTATGACGGGGCATTCCCCGGGATGAAAGAGCCGCTTCTCGTAAGCTCGACCGACGGCGTGGGCACGAAACTGCTTCCCGCCATCAAGACCGGCATCATTAATACGGTTGGCATCGACCTGGTGGCGATGTGCGCGAACGACATCATCTGCTGCGGAGCAAGGCCGTTATTCTTTCTGGATTACATCGCCAGCAATGCGCTGGACCCACATATGATTGCCGAG
>CAZSPL010000105.1:0-12898 GCA_964608735.1 uncultured Planctomycetota bacterium
CACCTCTCCGCGATGGCAATACAATCCAACATGCCCCTGCCAGGAATCGAACCTGAATTTACAGTTTAGGAGACTGTCGCTCTATCCATTGAGCTACAGGGGCAATCGCTAAAGGTTCACATCACCCAAATATAAAAAACTGGTGCGCCCGCCAAGAATCGAACTTGGATCTGCGGCTCCGCAGGCCGCCACTCTATCCGTTGAGCTACGGGCGCCCGTTTAAAACACATGCTTTTCAAGAATGCAACCGGAGGGAATCGAACCCGCATTGTCGGCTCCGGAGGCCGATGTTCTATCCGTTGAACTACGGTTGCACGACATTCTACCACTGCGCGTCTCAAAGCCCGCCGACACGCAATGGCAGACATCGAAATATATCAGATTATCATACGTCCCGCAAGCGATGAGCGGTCCATTAATGGCAGCGAATCAATCCGCCCTATACCTCGCCATCCACCGCCTGCGAGTGTCCGAATTTCCGGTAAAACCAGTTCGTGATACGGTCGAACAACGAATACACCACCGGTATCACCAGCAACGTCAGGAACGTCGATGTGAACAGCCCCCCGATTACCGCCGACGCCATCGGCGCGCGGAACTCCGCGCCCGAGCCGAACCCGATGAATGCCGGGATAAGCCCGCCCATCGTCGAAAGCGCCGTCATCAATATCGGCCTCAGCCTGATAGGACCCGCCACAAGCAATGCATCCTCCACAGCCGTACCCCGTTTCCTCTCCTGATTCGTGAAGTCCACGAGCAGTATCGCGTTCTTCGTCACGAGACCCATAAGCGTGATGATACCGATGAACGACATGATATTTATCGTCTGCCCCTTCAGTAACAGCATCGGGAACGCACCAACCATCGCCAGTGGAAGGCTGAACATTATCACCAGCGGATGAATGAAATGCTCGAACTGCGCCGAGAGAATCATGTATATCAAAATTATCGCGAGAAACAGCGCGAAGAAAAGATAACCGAAACTCTCGGTCATGATATCCGCCATGCCGCCCCATTCCGCCGTAACTCCCGGCTCCATCTTGTCCGCCGCTATCTCGTCGACCATCGCTACCCCGGTGCCCAGCGGGATGCCCTTTGTATTCGCGAGAACCGTTATCTCCCTCTGTTTCCCGAAATGGTTTATCTGTGTCGGACCGGTTGCCGTCTCGATCTGAGCGAGCGAAACCAGGTCGAACACATCCCCGTCCTTGTTCGTTACCATCAGCCTCAGGATATCGTTCGGCGTGTCGCGGTACTCCTTGATAAGCCGCATCTTGACGTCATACTGTTGCCCTTCTTCCTTGAACTTGGTTACCGCATCCTGGCCGGATATCAACTGGTTGATCGTCGATGCGATATTCATCACGTCGATGCCGAGATCCTCCGCTTTCTCGCGGTTGATGTTCACTCGCACTTCCGGTTTCCCCGCCGCGAAGTCGGTATCGATGTCGACGAATCCCGGGGTTTTGCTCATCTCGCCCGTTATCGCTTCTGCTATGCGTTGAAGCTGGTCTATATCGTTTCCCGTGAGGATATATTGCACCGTCTGGCTGCCGCCGCCCGGACCCGAGTCATACTGGCCCACCGTCGTCTTGATTCCCGGGATACCCGCAAGATCATCCCGGATTAAATCGACTATCTCGAACATGCTCCGTTCGCGCTTGGTCCTGTCACTCAGGCCGACGAAAATCGATGCCTTGTTGACTTCCTCGAAACTCCCGCTGCCGACCGTACTGAACAACGTCTCTACTTCGGGATATCGCCCGATTATCTCCTCGACCTGCTCGATATATCGCTCGGTCACGAGGATGCTCGACCCTTGCTCGGCTTCAAGCGTTACCCCTATCTGACTGTCGTCGTATTTCGGTTGAAATTCCGCCCCTATCAACGGGCTGAGCATCATCGCCCCGATGAACAACCCGAACGAGACAAGAAGCACTACCGCCTTATGCCTCAGCGACCAAACAAGCATGCGGCGATATCCCCCCTCGAGACCGTTATAGAAATGCTCCATCGCATGGAACAGCCTTCCCCCGCTTGGCGAACGGTAGACATACTTGCTGGATAGCATCGGTATCAGTGTCAATGCCGTAAACAAGCTGATTGCCGTCGCGAATACAACCGACAGGCCGAACTGCAGGAAAAACCGCCCGATGATTCCCTTCATGAATGCGATTGGGATAAATACCGCGAATATCGTCATCGCCGTGGCAACTACCGGCAGCCCGACTTCCTTCGTCGCTTCAAGAGCCGCCTGTACCCTCGGCTTCCCCATCTCGATATGCCGGTACACGTTTTCAATAACCACGATTGCGTCGTCGATAAGCATTCCCACCGACAACGCCAGCGCCATCAGCGATACCATGTTCAGACTGAATCCCATGTAATTCATCAGCGAGAATGTCCCGATGATTGCCGTCGGTATCGACACCGCCGCGATGATGGTCGTACGAAGGTTCCGAAGGAAAAGGAACACGATGAATACCGCGATGAAACCGCCGAGGAATATCTGCTGGAGAAGGTCGGAGATGGAGTCCCTGATGAAGACCGACATGTCGACAGTCTTGATCATCTCCACGCCCTTCGGAAAATACTCATTCATCTTCTCGACTTCGGACGTTATCCCTTTCGCGAGGTCGACGGTATTCGTACCCGACTGCTGATATATGGTTACACCGACCGCCGACTTGCCGTTGAGACGCGCGAGGCTACGCCTATCCTCGACCGTATCTTCCACCAGCGCGACATCGCTCAGCCTCACGGGGCGGCCGTCGGCGTAACGGATGACAAGGTTCTTGAATTCCTCTACGCTCTTGAGCTCCCCCTTGGTCTTGATTGTATATTCCCTCTCGCCGGTTTCGATTCGCCCGCCCGGGATGTCGACATTCTTCGCCTTGAGCGCATAGGCGACATCGTTGACCGCCACCTCGAGGCTCTTCATCTTGTTCAAGTCGAGCCATACCTTGATCTCCCTATCCCTCGCTCCAAGCACCGAAACCCGCCCTACACCGCCAACCCCCTGCAACGGGGTCTTGACATACTTGTCGACGAAAAGCGCAAGCTGCGCCGGCGGCATATCCGCGCTCACTACATATGACATCACCGGGAACGACTGCGTGTCGAACTTCGCCACAACCGGCGACTCGATATCCTCCGGAAGCCGCTGCAGCGCCCCGGACACCTTGTCGCGGACGTCCTGCAGCACTACGTTGATGTCGTACTCCAACTCGAACTCGATGAATACCTGGCAGACATTCTCCCCCGACCACGATTGAAGCGTCTTGATACCCTCTATCGAACTTATTTCATCTTCGAGTATCTCCGTCACTTCGCTCTCGACGGTTTCGGGACTCGCTCCCGGGTAAACCACCTGCACCGTGACGAACGGAAAATCGATCTTCGGGAACATCTCGAGCGGAAGCTCGCTGTAACCGATAAACCCGAACACGATGATGGCTAAAATCACCACCGTGGTTAAAACAGGGCGCTTGACTGCTATCTCTGAAAGAAACATCCTTGTCTACCTCGAGCGGCGGGATTCGCGATATTCGATTCCATGCCCCGCCAAAAAAAACTCCCTCCCCGCGGGGAAGAAGACATTTGTTAAAAATTATCTATTGCTCGCTCTTGGCGGCCTGGGCAACTTCTACCAGGGCTCCTTCGTTGAGGAACCTGTTGCCCACCACGATAACTTCATCATCCCACGAAAGCCCCTCCACGATCTGCGCGATGTCACCTTCGATCAGGCCGATCTTGACCGGCTTTCGCCTGGCGACACCGCCCTCGTTTACGAACACTCCGTTTTCCCCCTCGAAACTCAGGACCGCTGAAATGGGGACCGTCATCGCCCCATCGATCTCTTCGATCGTCATCCGCGCCTGTACGAACGAGCCGGGAAGCGCCCCGACTTCAGCAGGTATCGGCACTTCAACCGTGAAAGCCCGACTCTCGATATTCACATCCGGTGTCACCCTCGAGACGCTTGACACGATGGTCTCATCGGGAAGGTAGTCGAGCGTAAGCCGCACTTCGCCGCCAACGGTTATCTTCCCGTGATAATTCTCCGGTACCTTCAGCGCGACCTTCCTCATCCCGCTTCCGGCGATACGGAACACCGGCATGCCGGGGGCCGCGATCTCGCCGACTTCCGACATCTTCTCGGCAATGACACCCCCGTACGGTGCATACAGCGATGTGTCGGACAAAGCCTTCGCCGCCTGGTCCTTCAGGGCGGATGCCGCGTCGGCCTGCGAGCGAGCTATGCCGACTTGCAGTTCCGATGCATTTACCATGTCTGTCGCGCTTTCCACAGCCAGTTCAGCGGACTTATATGCCGTCTCCATTTCCTCGAATTCCTTCTTCGTCACGACCTCATCCTCACGCAGGCTCTTGTAGCGCTCGTAATCCGCCTCGACCTTGTCGAACCGGTTACGCGCATCGGCAAGCTGGTTGCGTGACACATCGAGCGCCGATGCCTGAGCCTTTACCGCCTCGGTTGCCGCCATGTATCCGGCTGTCGCCGCGTTGACCGCTTCGGCATATTGGACCGAATCAACCCTCGCCAGCTTCTGGCCCAGGGCTACAACGTCCCCCTCGTCGACATAGATATCCATGACCCTTCCGCCGCCGGGAAAACTCAATAAGCTCTCCTCTTCCGCCGACACCGTGCCCGTCGTAACATAGTTGTTCTTGACGTTGCCCTTGAGCGGATTCTGTACCTCGACGGGCACGCGTATCGCCACCTTCTCCTCGGCCTTCTTCGGTTTGCATCCGGAGAATGCCATCGCGAACGCCGGCAGAAGGAAGAGTAAAACCGTTATCGTTATAATTCTCATTCTCATCATCCTACAGTCCCATCTCCTCTTTCAGCTCTACGTAATAGTTGATATCCGCCACCCCGAGCGCCTTACCGACATACGCCGCGGCGCGATAGTAATTGTATACCGCATGCGTGTTACTCAACTGCGCCCCGAGCAGAAGCGCTTCCGCCTCGATGACGTCGTTGATCACATTCAATCCTTCCTCGAACCGCCTGCGGGTTATCCGCAGGTTCTCTTCCGCCTGTACGATTGCCTCATCAGTTATCTTGATCTCGCCGTACGCCTGCTTTATCGAAAGATATGCCTGCTGCAATTCAAGATATATCGATTGTTCGAGCTTCGCCCTCGAGACATCGAGCTCCCGCTCACGCCTGTCTATCTCCCGCAGATAATCCGATGCCTCTCCCCCGTCCCACAGGTTATATGTCAACTGCACGGTACCGCTTATAGAGTTCGCCTCGCTTATCCCCGTCGCCGAAAGCAGAGGGCTATCCCCCTGGCGCTCGAACGACAACACCACGCTGACATCAGGAAGCCGCCCCGATTTCGCCATCTTGCGCTCCTCGTCGAGCATTCGGTACTGCAAATCCATCGCCTGCATCTCGGGGCGCTGCTTGAGCGCAAGCTCGAAGAACGGATTCAAGTCATCTATTTCGAAGAAAAACGGCTCGTAGCCGAGCACTTCTATTTTCAGCGGCGTGCCGAATTCGAACCCGATAAACGCGTTCAGCTCATCCTCGGCGATACGCTCGTTGCTCCTCGCATTCTCCAAATCAAGTTTATTATTCTTCTGCTCGACCTGTACCCGCAGAAGGTCGTTTCGCGCGATGAGCCCCTGTTCGAAGAATGCCTCCGCCGTACTCGCAAGCCCGTCTATATATTCCAGGCTCTTCTCCCGGGCGACAATCTGCCCGCGGGCCTCCCGCAGCCCGAGGCAAAGGTTCTGTGCCAGCACGCCGGTCACGTCTTCGAGTATCCGCTGCTGCGATTCAAGGCCATTCACGGCAAGTTGTGAAAGGTTCACCGACGCTTCCCGCTCCCCGCCCGAATATACCGGCCAGATGAACTTCACGCCGAGCATGTAATTGTCCAGGGTGCCCATCGGATATTCGATCATATCCTCACCCTCGCCGGGGACCGAAATCACCGGCTTCTCCGCGAGGCGCGTGTATGAATACGATGCCGTGACCCGTGGGACCCAGCGGTTATCCGATGACATCACCCTCGACTTCGCCGTATCCAGCGCCGCGAGTCCGGCGAGGATGTCCAAATTGTTCGACAGCGCAAGCTCGCGCGCGTCATCGGTGGTGATAACGACGGCATTCCCGGATGCAACGTCATCCCCTCCCGATGCCACGAGCGGAAGCACCATGAGCGCCATCAAGACCAGCAAGATTCTCTTCATCTCTGTATTAACCATTTCCTGCGTTTCCTATGTCCGTTCCCTTTTCAGAACTCCGTGATAGAACATCTCCTGCATCCCCTGGCGTATCTTATCCATTGGTATTTCATCATCCTTGCGAAGCATATATTCCACGAGCGTATGCAGGCACGCATCGAGGAAAAACGCCATGTGCAACGGCTCGATGTTGTCCTTGAATGTCCCCTCCCTTATCCCCTGCTCGAATATCGATGTGATGTCGTTGTAGAATTTCTCGAACATCACGGCCAGTTTATCGCCGAACATCTTGTGCGGTGTGCACAGCTCCGGGCTCTTGATTTCCCTCACGAAGACCTTGAAAAAATCGAGCCGTTCGACGAAATGGTCCACGAGCGCTCCGACCGCATTTTCGAGCTTCTCTATCGCCGGGATATCCTTCGCCACTTCCGCGCTGACAATGCCCAGGCTCACTTCAATCCGCTCGAGCATCATCTGCTTGATGAGGTCTTCCTTGTTCTCAAAGAACAGATAAAGCGAGCCGACCGAGAACTCGCTCGCCTTGGCGATATCGGCTACGGTGACCCCGTCGAAGCCCTTCTGCGCAAAAAGCTTCTCCGCGCACTCAAGCACGTATTTGCGTCTCTGCCGGTATTCTATCTCTTTTCGCGACTTAGCCATTTGAACCATAATTCAGCATACTGAATGACGGTTCAAAATACGAGACGCCGGTTCAATTGTCAAGCAAAAAGTGAAGTATTTCACATATTTGTCAAGAATCCTTCAAAATCCCTCTCGCGAGGCTGACCGCCACTACCCTCATCGCCCCGGCATCCTTCAGCGCCCCCGCGCATTCGCTCGCCGTCGCTCCGGTCGTGATGATATCATCCACAAGCAGCACCCGCTTGTTTTTTACAAGGCTCTCGTCGGTAACCTTGAACGCATCCTGCACATTCCCCATCCTGCCCTTCAGGTCGAATCCCGTCTGGCTTGCCGTCTCCTTCGTTTTCATCAACAGATACGGCAGCACCGGAATACCGAGCCCCTCGCCCAGTCCATTCGCGAAAATTTCGCTCTGGTTGTACAGCCGCTTGCGCTTTTTCCCGGCGGTAAGAGGCACCGGCACTATAATATCGAACTTCCCCTTGAGGAGTTCCGACTCCCCGAATCCCTCGCGCATCAACCCGGTAAGCACCCATCCTTTACGCTGCGCGTTGTGATACTTGAAATCGAGTATCGCGTCCCTCAGCGGCTCCTCGTAATGATACAGGCTCCTTGCCATATCGAAATGAAATTCCACGGAGAGGCAGTAGGGGCATGGATAAGGCCCGGTCTTCGGATTGCCGCAGGTTCCACACACCATGTTGCCGACAGGTATCAAGTCGGAGCGGCATTTCCGGCATATCTCGGTCGGGGATATCTTCCCGCACAGCGCGCAGTTCGGTGGATAGATGAGATCGAAAAGTCCATTGACGATGTCGGCGAACCAATCCCACATGTTCGGCTTCCGATTCATTCCGGCTTGATAATCCCCGCGAGCGTGCAATTCGATTTGACGTCATTTTCGCTGAACCACATCGGCGCATATTCCCCTTTGAGCCACATCATCACTTGGTCGCGGTAGTGCGGCGATAATGGCGAGCCGTGGTTCCCCGGCGGAAGCACCCACCATCCGCGGACGTCGCCGGGACGCATCTCTACAATCTGGCGATAGCTCACACCAAACGTCGATTCATAGCGCGTGGAGTTGAAAAAGTCTGCTACCTTTATCGTATAGCGCGAACCCCGGTCGGGATATTCCCCCGCGCCGAGAAGAAATTCCACCCCGCTCGGATGCTTGAAATTCGTCTTGTGAACATCACCCCATCTCCAATGCTCCGGACCAGCGCCGTATTGCTTGTCGAGACTGTCCATCGCGTTGTCGAGCGCATCAATCGCCATCCGCTTCACATCCTCCGGCTTGACCCACTTGAACAGAAGCGGGTTCCCATCCCCCTTGAGCAAATCGCCGAGGATTAGGTCGATCGCATGCGAATTGTCCTCGTAATACCCATAGCTCGTGCTGCTGATAACTCCCTTGAAAACCTTCTCCGAGAAAATGATGAACCATTCGTGGAACAACGTCGCCTCCGATGAATCCTCGGTTTCAACGAGGTCCCATTGGGTGAGCATTGATGCGGCCTTCGCGGCATCCCGCTCCGATTCAGCGATATCCCCGGCGATGCTTCGCAGATATTCAATATATTTCCTGGCGAACAGGTTGACCACATCCATCTGCATGCTCTTCATATAATCGACATCTACCGGCGCGCCTGCGGTTAACATATCGACGACCCTCTGCTGCGCGTACGGCTGCTTGAACCGCCCGCATGCGATCCCCACGCAGATATCCGGCAGCGTATTCAGGTGCGCGAGGAAATTCTCAGGTGGATTCACCGGCTTCGGCATTTCGCCCGTCGTGACATACCCCGGCCATCCGGGCTTTTCGGAGCCGCGAGCCGATATCAGGCCGCTGTACCCGTTGCGAATGGGAATCTTCCCGCAGAACGCCTGCGCGATGTTCCCATCCACATCCGCCGCGATGAAGCTCTGCGGCGCGCAATTGAAATCGGCCATCGCGTCGTAAAGGTCTTCCGCCGACTGCATGAACATCAAGTTCATCAGCGGGGTCAAATCGTCATTCGGCTCGGAACCCGTCCACCTCATGGCCATGTATTCTTGCCCCCTGTAAACCACGAACCCGGCTTCGGACATCAGCCGCTTATGCGCGATCTCATCCACGCCGTCGCCCGTCTTGACCTTTATCGTCTCCTCCTCGACTTCGAATTCGAGCCACTCATCGCCCCACCTGTATGTCGTCCTGTCTTCGCGGTCGGTTTCGAGCAGCGTGTAGTCCTGTATATCGAACGGCATGTTGCTCGCTCCCCACGATACATTGGCGTTATGCCCGATTGCCACCGCCGGGAGACCCGGGAATGTAATCCCGATGACATCGATCCCCCCACCGGTAAGGTGCACTTGATACCAGCTCGACGGTGCGAACAACTCGATATGCGGGTCGGATGCGAGTATCGCATATCCGTCCTCGGTAATCCCCGGCGCCACCGCCCAGCAATTGGAACCGTTTATTTCTGATGCACCCTCCGGGGGTGGCACGGATTCACCATCAGCCGGGGTGACGGCCGCGTCATCCGTATATTCATAAAACAGCTTGTCGCTTCCCGGCGGTATCACCGGCATAAGCGCCATCGAAATATCCTCGCCGTAATATTTGGCGAAATATGTCCTGAGCTGCTCCTCGTTCGAATCGCTGCTCAACCACCATGAAAAAAGCCGCAGCAACGCGAGGCTATCCTGCGGTCTCCATGGCTCCGGCACGATGCCGAGTATCTTGAATTCGAGGGAAAGATTGTCGATGTGTGTTTCGATGTAGTTGTTTATTCCATCGGTGTACCTGTCGAGCCTGCGCTTCGTATCAAGTGAGAGGTTTTCATACATCAGCTCCCCGATACGCCGGAAGCCGATATCCCGGTTCGTCTTGTCCATGTCCAGCCATTTGCCGCCGAAAGCCTCGCTTATCCTTCCCTGGGCGACGCGCCGCGAACCTTCGAGGTTGAACAGCCGGTCGTTGGCGACTATATATCCGAATGCGAAGAACAGGTCGTCCTCGTTAGCCGCCCTTATATGCGCCACGCCGTAATCATCCCGCCATACTTCAACCGCGTCGCCGAGGCCGGGAGCCGTAACGGTAACCGTATCGGCGCCGGCGGGCGTTTCGCCGTAAGCCCCCGGCGCGAACAGGATAGCCGCCAACACCGGGATGAACAATATCAAGCTGAGCCTTGTTCGCATGACGCCGCATTATAGCACCCGCGCGTCATCCGGGCATACGTAATCCCCGCGAACACTTCTGCCGGAATTCAGCCTGTGATATAATCACCAACCGCGATGCCCGTGACACTTCGCGTGACTTCCCAATGCCGCGGGTATTAATAAACCTGAATATTTTTGCGAGGGAAAGGTAATGCGTAACTTATACAAATCAGCTCAATATCTGATTCCCGTGCTAATCCTGGCGATCCTCATCCCCCTCGGGATATCCTGTGATGACAGCAGTTCGGTCTCGAAGACATCGAGGTTCGTCGCCCTGATAACACAGGCAGAGCCGGACTATATCGCCTGCTCGACGGCGCATCCGTATGAATGGCTCGAAAACCTGCTCGCGCCGTCACAGGCTTTCGCCCTGCCGAATCTCAGTATCCCCGCCGGTGAATTCATCGGGCCGTATCCCGTACCGAACGATACGGTTGTCACACTGGTATGGACCGACGGCGCCACCATCGCTACCGCCAAGACCGACGGCGCTGGGCGAGTCAGCATCGACAATATTCCGGAGGGCTATCTCAGCCTCCTCGTGCAGGGAGGCTCGAACAAAGTATGGCATGTCCCGACGCACGTAAGCGCATCGCACGATACTTACATGCAGATCGTCCTCAAGGATAACGACTCCGGGCAGCCCTCGGCATATGCCAAGTCGGTACATAACGATGCCGCCGCCGGGGAGAATGCCGATGGCTTCTCGATAGCCGTTTATGGAAAACCCGCGGGAACACCCACCGGCGGTATGACCATCATTCATGAAGATGGACGCTCACTCGTCGACGGAAACGGCGACGGCGATTACAACGATGCTTCCGACAAAATCATCGATGAAGCCGATGACGACGGAATCGCATCGTCACAGGGCGACGGCGATGAGGATAACGACGGCATCACCGACAACAGGGAACAGGATGATGAAGACGACCTCGATGGCGACGGCATTCCCAACGGCATCGATACCGACGATGACGGCGACGGCATCCCCGACGCGACCGACGCGACACCGCGCGGGATAACCGAATTCGACGATTTCACTCCCCCCACGCTTATCGATACAGGTGGGAATTTCGAGGGCGACCCCTATTCCGGCATCACCGACGTGCAGCTCGTTTATAAAGATGTCGAGCAGACTCAAATCGACGAAGGCAAAGTGCTCGTCTTCTTCCCCGGCGCAGAGGATGAGATGAATCCCGATGTCTGGTACAAGATCTACTACGACGACCAGGAAATCGATTTCGACGACAGCCCATTTAAAACATACACGCCCGCAATCGCCATTACCGATCCGGAAGAACTCTATGATTTTCTCCTGACCGGACTCGAACCCGACGACACATGGTATTTCGCGGTGCACGCACTCGATTCAGCCCCACCCCCAAATGAGGATGACAATGAGGAAATGCTCAGCCTCGAATTGCCCGCGGAGTAGGATTATTCATGGCACGAAAAACCCAAGCCCCGGAGACGGGGCTTTTTCTTTCTCCCCGGGGACAGGCCTGATCTTCCCGGCGACAGGCTCCAAAGCGCGCATGGCACGATACCCGGAAAACGCACTCCACTTATTCCCAAAACCACAATCTCGAAACGGCCTGTCCCCTCACCACACACATCTTCCCGGGGACAGGCCCCAAAGCACGCATGGCTCGATGCAAGGAAAAAGCACACTCTTTGTTCCCAATACCACAACCTTGAAACGGCCTGTCCCCTCACCGCACGTATCCCCACCGCTTGACGAAAACTTCCATCAAGAGTATATTCATTATCACATAGAACGAAACCGGGGAAGTCGGGTGTGAATCCCGCGCTGCCCCCGCAACTGTGAAAGGATACGACGGCAATCGACCACCGGAAACGGGAAGGGATTGCCCGAGAGTGACCCCGAGCCAGGAGACCCGGACCGTTCATGAGCCTTCAAGATTCGCGCGGGGCGAATCGGGTTCGCGATATAGATAAACTAAACCTCCCCCGCGGAGGTTTTTTAATGCCTATGCGCCATAGCTTTGCTAAATATCTCCCGCTCTTCATCATCCTCCCGCTTTTCGCGGTCATCGCGGCATGCGCTGTCACGGCTGTTATACCCGACGGGAACAACCACGACACAAGGCTTCCGCAAATTTATACGGACATCGATGGAAATTCCCCATCGACCGATGAAACACTCACGGGCATCAGCTATCTATCGAACCTTTCGCCCGGCACCAGCGACATCGATATTGATGAACTGAACCGCAGGCTAATCGCCGAAGGACTCGACCCTGTCATCGTCGATACTCCACCCGTTGAAGTCCCAGACCCGCCTGTCGTTCCTCCTTCCCCGGAAATTCTTTCGGATGAACATGAGCCATCGGAAAAAATCATCGAGCCTGAGATGGACATTCCTCCGTCAACCGATGAACCACCCATCGCGCCGAAAAATCCCGCCGCCATCTCCACCCCCGAATCATCGCCCGCTTTGCAAAACACAAATAAGCCTCGGCCGGTGATTGTCGATACGTCATACCGCATCAACCCGGAGCCGGAATATCCCCGCGCCGCCGAACGCAAAGGGCTCGAAGGCATCGTACGCCTGCTCGTAACCGTCGGCCTCGACGGCCAACCTCTTGCGGTCGAAATCAGCGTATCTTCGGGATATGCAATCCTCGACAACGCCGCCGTCGATGCCGTGATGAATACCTGGACATTCAATCCCGCGACCAGGGATGGCCTGCCCGTCGAATCAACCGTCGAAGTCCCGCTTATTTTCCAGATAGAAAAGTAGGAACAGTCCCGAATGGCACATTTTTAAGGTTGTAACAGGCATGAATACTCAGTGTCACGC
>CAZSPL010000106.1:0-12885 GCA_964608735.1 uncultured Planctomycetota bacterium
ACGCGAGGGCGGACGCACCGTCGGCGCCGGTGTTATCACACAGATTTTTGCGTAGGAACAAAGCCCGCGAAATCCGGCTTCGCAGAGCTACGCCGGACAGGTGTGAATAGCGGGGATATATAAATAAGGAATAGACTGCGAAAGACGCACATGCGGTTGAGCATGGCGCGGATTGAGTAGAAAGCAATGAGTTCGAAGAAAAGAGGAAAAAAACGACCACGGCGGATAACCGATTCAGCGGGGCAACTCGATGAAATCGCGGGCGGCGAAATAGAGCCCGGGCAGGCTGTGGATGAAGCTGAGCCGCTTGAGAAGCTGACCGAGGTCAAGAAGACATCCAGTGCCCCGAAGACCGAGAAGAAGGTAGAGAAGACGACCAAGAAGGCTCCGCCGAAAGGGCCGAGCGTTTGGTCGAAAATGATCAGGTTCTTCAAGGATGTCCAGGCGGAAGCGAAGAAGGTCGTGTGGCCGGATTCCGAACAGCAGAAGAATTCGACGACTGTCGTAGTCGTTACGATTGTAGTACTTGCGGCGTTTATGGGCTTCTTTTCAAACATATTCTACGAATTCAGCAACCGCGTTTTCATGCCTTCGGACACGACTGTTTCAGCTCCGGCGGGGCCGGATCTGGAGAAAACACCCGGTACGGAGGCGGAAGACGGGGGAGGCGCGCCGGACGGTGGCGGGGCACCGGCGGACGCCGGAGGCACATCGTAATAATCAGCCCCGGAGCCCTTTAGGGCGAGTTAAGCAGTTGAATTGAGGATGGTTACAATTTCACAGGCGGACACGGGGCATTAGCCCGCGCGCGGCCTGAATATGTCCTTGTCTGGATGGTCCGGTATGGCTTGGTACGTGGCACATACGAAGAGCGGATTCGAGCAGAAAGTGAAGGCTTCCATCGAGAACCAGGTGAAGCTTCGCAAGCTTCGGAACAGGATTTTCCAGGTCGTAGTGCCCCAGGAGGAAAGCCTCGAAGTTGTAAAGGGGCAGCGCCGCCCGGTAAAGCACAAGGTCTACCCGGGTTATGTTTTCATCGAGATGGAATTCGATGAGGATACCTGGGGTCTTGTGAGGAATACCGAGGGCGTGACGCATTTCCTGGGCAGCACGGAAATGGGCAAGGAGCCTACACCGATCAAGGAGACCGAGGTGCAGACCATCCTCAAACGGATGGGCGTCGCGGCTGGCCCGTCGGTGGACCTCGAAGTCGGCGACAGCATCACGGTTCTCATAGGCCCGTTCACCGATTTCAACGGGATCATCCAGGAGATCGATTACGACAAGCAGAAGACGAAAGTGCTGCTTTCGGTATTCGGTCGCGAGACGCCGGTGGAGTTCGATTTCAACCAGATCGAGAAGGTCGAGGAAGAATAGTATTTTCTGGAGTTTCATAGAAGATGTCATCGAAACAGATACTGAACAAATTCAAGTTGCAGCTTAAGGGGGGACAGGCCCCCGGGAGCGCCGCGCCGGTCCTCGGCCAGAACCAGGTGAACGTGCCCCTCTTTTCCCAGCAGTTCAACGAGCAGACTCGTGACAGGCAGGGCGAAGTGGTTCCATGCATCGTGACGGTCTATACGGATAAGACATTTGTCTTCGAGCTGCGGCTTCCCCCGACGGCGGAGCTTATCAAGAGGGCCCTCGGCATACCCAAGGGTTCGAAGGATCCGCTCAGGGAGAAAGTCGACAAGAAGCTTACAAGGGCTCAGCTCGAGGAGATAGCCAAAGCAAAAATGACGGAACTCAACTCATATGATCTGGATGCCGCGTGCAAGGTCGTAGCCGGGCAGGCCAGGAGTATGGGTGTCGAGGTCGAGGGGTTCGAGGTGGCTGAATAGCCTCAGGCAGAAATTAATCATGTAGTTGCAGGTAAGATTACGATGGCCCGAAAGGGAAAGAATTTCACAAAAGCAAGGCAGAATATCAGCAGGGATGAAGTTTATCCCGTTGATAAGGCGCTTGAAACTCTCAAGGAGAGAAGCTTCGCCAAATTCAACGAGTCGGTGGACATAGCGATATGCACCGGTCTTGACACGCGGCACGCCGACCAGCAGCTTCGGGGCGCGTTCGCGCTTCCGAACGGCACCGGTAAGGACGTTCGCGTGGCGGTATTCGCCCAGGGCGATAAGGAAACCGAAGCGCGCGAAGCCGGCGCGGACATCATCGGCGGCGAAGACCTCGCCAAGCGTATCCAGGAAGGTTTCCTCGGATTCGACGTGGTGCTGTCGTCGCCCGACATGATGAAAGTGGTCGGACGTCTCGGGCGTATTCTCGGCCCCCGGAAGCTGATGCCGAACCCGAAGACCGGCACGGTCACGAACGACATCGGCGGGGCGGTACGGGAATACAAGGGGGGCAAGGTCAACTTCCAGGCCGACGCAGGCGGTGTCATTCATTCGACCATCGGGCGGAAGGATTTCGAGGTCCCCGCGCTGACGGAGAATTTCAACGCGCTGATAGGGCATATCGTCAAACATAAGCCCACGGGCGCGAAGGGGATTTACATCAAGAAGGTTTTCCTCTCGACGACCATGGGGCCGAGCGTGAAGGTTGAGTTCAAGGACGCGCTCTCGGTGTAGTGGTATTGGGATTTTACGGCGGAGTATGTGATGAAAGAGAATGCGAGATCAATAATAGTAGAAGATTTCAGGGAACTCCTGAGCAAGGCCAAGATAGCGATCGTGGCTGATTACAAGGGCCTTACGGTACGCGAGCTGGAAACATTCCGCCGCGACCTTCGGGAGAAGGGCGCGCAGTTGAAGGTCCTGAAGAACACGCTTGCGAAGCGCGCGCTGAAGGATGCGGAGCTTCCCATCGACGAGACCGCCCTCACCGGCCAGGTGGCGTTCGTTCTCGGCTATGAAGATGCGGTGAGCGGCCCGCAGGCGGCGAAGGTATTCGCTAAAAAGCACAAGCAGCTTGTGGTACGCGCGGGTCTTTTCGAGGGGGAATGGGTGGGTCCCGATATCATTCAAAAGCTGGCGTCGATTCCCAACAAGGACACGCTGAGGGCGATGTTGCTCATGTTGCTGAAGGGCCCCCAGATGAAACTGGTGAGCCTGTTGAGCGCGGTGCCGCAGGAATTCGTGGCCACCGTCGCGGCGCTCGCCAAGAAAAAAGAGGAATCAGGTTCCGCGCCCGAAGAGGCGAAGGACTGAAATAAACAAACAAGGCATCACCACAGGAGGTGTGGATAAATTGGCGTTAACCAAGGATGAAATCATTTCCGCCCTCGAGGAAATGACAGTGTTGGAGCTGAATGACCTTTGCCAGGCGATCCAGGACAAGTGGGACATCACCCCCATGGCAGCAATGCCGGTCGCCGCGGCAGCCGCTCCCGGTGCCGAGGCCGCCGCCGTGGAGAAAACATCGTTCGATGTCATACTCACCGGGCTCGCCGCCGACCAGAAGATCCAGATCATCAAGGCGGTACGCGAGGTCGCCGGGCTGGGACTGAAGGAAGCCAAGACATTGGTCGATTCCGCTCCCAAGCCGCTCAAGGAAGGTGTCAGCAGGGACGAGGCCGAGTCGATTAAAAAACAGATGGAGGAGGCTGGCGGCCTTTGCGAAATTAAATAGCGTCCCATCCTGTTACAGATTCTTTTTATTTCAGAAAGAACTCAGGAGGGTTGGGACATATGCAGAGACCAGGATCTACCCGTGGAGTACAGGATAAGCGCAAAGGCGCTATCACAGGGCACACACCGGAACTCCCGGCGGTCGTAAATTTTTCAAAGCTGAAAAGCATACTCGATCTGCCGTTTCTGATCGAAGTGCAGAAGGCATCGTTCCAGTGGTTCCTGGAAAGCGGCCTTCGCGACCTTTTCGTGCGCGTATTCCCCATCAAGGGATATTCGGACAACCTCGAGCTGGAATTCATCGATTACAGCGTCGGGGAGCCCGCGCACGAGATCGATGTGTGCAAGGAGCAGGACAGGACATTCTCCGCTCCCCTGAAGCTCAAGCTCCGGTTGATAAACCGTCTTAAGGAAGGGGAGATAATCGAGAGCGAGGTGTTCCTCGGCGACCTGCCCATGATGACGGATAATGGGACGTTTGTCATCAACGGCGCCGAACGCGCCGTGGTAAGCCAGCTCGTACGCAGCCCGGGCGTCTATTTCCAGACGAAGAAAACAACCAAGGGCAAGACCATGTATTACTGCCGCGTGATACCGAACCGCGGCGCATGGATCGAATTCGAGTACGAGCCCGATGGCCAGGCCATCATCCGCCTGGATAAAATCCGCAAGGTGCCCGCGACCACTCTCCTGCTGGGTCTCGGATTCAAGATCGACCGGGAGAATCGTGTCATCACGCATCCGCCGGTTGAAGTTGCCGTCGAATCCAAGCCGTTCCTTCTGCTGGGCACGGTGCTCCCGCATTCGATGGTGCATCCGGAAACCGGCAAGGTGATAGCCAGGAAGGGCACCGTCGTCAATGAAAGGATCGCGGAAGAGATCGCCCAGGCGTTCCCGGGCCACGTTCCGTTCATGTTCGACGTCGAGCCGGTGGAGCTCAGCGATACGTTGCTCGAAACATACGACCAGGCGGAGATAGAGACGCAGAAAGAGGCGCTCCTCGATATCTACCGCAAGCTGCGTCCGGGCGACCCCCCCAGCCTCGAGAGCGCGAAGCAACTCATCGAGTCGAGATTTTTCGATGAGAAGCGCTACGACCTGAGCCCGGTGGGACGTTTCAAACTGAACCGCAGGCTGCATCTCGAAATCCCGCCGGCCGTAAGGGCCCTTACAAAGCTCGACATGGTGGAGACCCTGAGGCACATCGTGAACATGAAATCCGAAGAATCGGATGACATCGATCACCTTGGCAACAGGCGCATCCGCTCGGTGGGCGAACTCATCCAGAACCATTTCCGCAAGGGATTGCTCCGCATGGAGCGCGTGGCCAAGGAGCGGATGGCGGTACAGGACCCGGCGAAGCTTACGCCGCAGACCCTCATCAACACGCGAAGCGTCGTTGCCGTGCTAAAGGAATTCTTCGGCTCGTCGCAGCTTTCACAGTTCATGGACCAGACGAACCCACTGAGCGAGCTTACCCATAAGCGACGCCTGAGCGCGCTTGGTCCGGGCGGCCTCAGCCGGGAGAGGACCGGGTTCGAGGTGCGCGATGTGCATCACAGCCACTACGGCCGCATCTGCCCGATCGAATCCCCGGAAGGCCCGAATATCGGACTCATCGGCTCGCTCGCGAGCTACGCCGTCATCAACAGGTTCGGTTTCATCGAGACGCCGTACCGCAGGGTGGTGGGCGGCAAGGTCACTGACGAGATCGTTTATATTTCCGCGGATGAGGAAGACAACTATTTCGTCGCCGAGGCTGACAGCCCGCTGGACAAGCGTAACCGGTTCATCAGCGAGAAAGTCGCAGGCAGGAAAGGCCCGGATATCATCGAGAGAACCCCCGATGAAATCGACTTCATCGACGTAAGCCCGATGCAGATCGTGTCCCTCACCACGGCGCTTATCCCGTTCCTCGAACACGACGACGCCAACCGCGCCCTGATGGGATCGAACATGCAGAGGCAGGCGGTCCCGCTGATAGAGCCCGAGGCACCGCTGGTCGGCACCGGTATGGAAGCCCGCGTGGCGAAGGACTCAGGCGCCCTCGTGCTGGCGAAACGCCCGGGGACCGTCACGACCGTCAACGCGGATTACCTCGAAATCGAGACGTCCAAGGGCGAGGTAGACTCATACAAGCTCGCGAAGTTCGTCCGTTCGAACCAGGGCACCTGTATGAACCAGCGGCCCATTGTTTTCCCCGGCCAGAAGGTCAAGAAGGAGGACGTCATCGCCGATGGGTTCTCCATAGACCGCGGGGAACTGGCGCTCGGACGGAATATACTTTGTGCGTTCATGCCGTGGCGCGGATACAATTTCGAGGATGCAATCATCATCTCGTCGCGGCTCGTCAAGGACGACGTTTTTACATCGATACATATTGAAAAATACGAATGCGAAGCCCGCGATACCAAGCTCGGTCCCGAGGAAATAACGCGCGACATCCCGCATCTCGGCGAAGCGATGCTGCGTAACCTCGACGAGGACGGTATCGTGGTTGTGAGCACACGAGTGAAGGCCGAGGATATACTCGTCGGCAAGGTTACCCCCAAGGGCGAGACCGAGCCGACGCCGGAGGAGAAACTCCTCAGGGCGATTTTCGGCGAGAAATCCCTCGATGTCAGGAACACATCGCTCAAGGTTCCCCACGGCGATAAGGGCAAGGTCATCAAGGTACGCCAGTTCGGCCGCGAGGGCGGCGACGACCTGAGTCCCGGCGTGAACAAGCTGGTACGCGTGATGGTCGCCCAGATGCGCAAGATACAGGAAGGGGACAAGATGGCGGGGCGTCACGGCAACAAGGGAGTCATCGCCAAGATAATCCCCGAGGAAGACATGCCTTTCCTTGAGGACGGCACGGCAGTCGACATCGTGCTGAATCCCCTCGGCGTACCGAGCCGCATGAATCTCGGCCAGATACTTGAACTGCATCTCGGCTGGGCGATGCGGGAGCTCGGTTTGCGCGCGATTTCCCCGGTATTCGACAGCGCGTCGGAAGGGGAGATCATGGAATACCTCAAGAAAGCGGGGCTTCCCGAGGACGGCAAGACGTACCTCGTCGACGGGCGCACGGGTGAGACGTTCGACCAGAGGATAGCGGTGGGCTGGATTTATATGATGAAGCTCAACCACCTCGTGGAGGACAAGATTCACGCGCGTTCCGTCGGTTCGTATGCGCTTGTCACACAGCAGCCTCTGGGCGGCAAGGCGCAGTTCGGCGGGCAGCGTTTCGGCGAGATGGAGGTATGGGCGCTCGAGGCCTATGGCGCGGCGCACATTCTACAGGAAGTGCTGACCATCAAGTCGGACGATGTTGAAGGCCGTAACAGGACTTACGAGGCCATCGTCAAGGGCGAAGTGCTCGATGAGCCCGGTGTTCCCGAGAGCTTCAACGTACTGGTAAACGAGCTCAAGGGGCTCTGTCTCGATGTCACGTTCGATGAAGAGCGTGTCATCCGCGACGATTTGACATAAGGCGACTTCCCATTTTTCCCGACTGTATTCCGAGGAGGAAGAATGCCAAAACTAAGAGATATAAATGTAGTATCCATAAGACTCGCCAGCCCGGAGAGGATCATCGAATGGTCCCGCGGCGAGGTTAAAAAACCCGAGACCATCAACTACCGCACCCTGAAACCGGAACGCGACGGCCTGTTCTGCGAGCGCATTTTCGGTCCTTCGAAGGACTGGGAATGCTACTGCGGCAAATACAAGAAGCCGCGGTTCCGGGGCCACATATGCGAGAAGTGCGGCGTCGAGGTCACGCATTCGAGGGTCCGGCGCGAACGCATGGGGCATATCTCCCTCGCGAGCCCGGTGTGCCATATATGGTACGTCAAGGGGATCCCCGGGCGCATTTCGAGCCTGCTCAACATCTCCGCCAAAGAGCTGGAGAAGGTTGTCTACTACATCAACTTCATCGTGACTTTCATCGACTCCAAGAAGATCCTCAAGTTCAAAGAAGAGATCGAAGAGGCGATGGAACTCGAAGTCGAGGAAATCAAGCTCGAAGCGGAAAAGACCGAGACCGCCACCGAGACCGTCGAAGTGGCGGAAGTGCTCGAGATGGACCTTTCGATGTATGAGCTTGCGCAGAAGCTCTCGCTTCCAGGCGACCGCAAGGCGTTCGCAAAGAAGGGGGAGAAGCTTTCCAAGGCGATGCTCGATACGATGATCGAGGAGCACGCCTTTGTATTCAAGGTCAAGGACGAAGAGGGCAAGCATCACGAGATCCAGCTTCCCGAGCTGCTCGAGACCATCATGGCGGACAAAGAAGTCGTGGCCGATGTCATCGACCCGAAGACCGGCGAAGTACTCCTCGAGAAGGGGGAAGCGGTCGATATTCGCGCCGCCGAGAAGATCCTCGAGAATAAGGTCAAGGAACTGGAGATTCTCGACATCCAGCGCCAGGCCCTTAACGACGCGCGGAAAAAAGAGAACCTCAGGCGCATCGACGAGTTACGGGCGGCATTCGAAGATTTGCTTCCCGGCCTGAAGGAGAAGACGCTTCTTTCCGAGAGCGAATACAGGCGCCTGATGATGCTCGGTGAAGTCATCGAGAAGCACCTGGACCTGCCGTCGAGCGAGCTGTTCCTCGCGGAGATGGGAGCGAGCGCCGTAAAGAAGCTGCTTCAGAGGGTCGATTTAAAGAAGGAAGAGGAAGAGATTCGCGTCACGTTTGATGGCAGCAGCGGCGCCAAGCGGCTGAAGCTCATCAAGCGGCTGTCGGTTATCAGATCATTCCTGAAATCAGGCAACAAACCCGAATGGATGATACTCGAAGCCCTGCCGGTTATACCGCCGGAACTTCGCCCGATGGTGCAGCTCGAGGGCGGACGATTCGCCGCGAGCGATCTCAACGACCTCTACAGGCGCGTCATCAACAGGAATAACAGGCTTCACAGACTGATAGACATAAAAGCCCCGGAATCGATCATCCGCAACGAGAAGCGCATGCTCCAGGAAGCTGTCGATGCGCTCATCGACAACGGACGGCGCGGCAAAGCGGTTACCGGTTCGAACAACCGTCCGCTGAAATCGCTGTCCGATTTGCTCAAGGGCAAGCAGGGACGTTTCCGCCAGAACCTTCTCGGCAAGCGCGTCGACTACTCCGGCCGCTCGGTAATCGTGGTCGGCCCGGAGTTGAAGCTGCATCAGTGCGGACTTCCGAAGGAAATGGCGCTCGAGTTCTTCAAGCCGTTCGTGCTGAAGAAACTCGTGGACAAGGGCTTCGCAGCGCAGATCAAAGCGGCGAAGATTCTCGTCGAGCAGGTCGACCCGAGGGTATGGGACGTGCTCGACGAAGTCATCCAGGGAAGCCCGGTGCTGCTCAACCGCGCACCCACGCTTCACCGGCTGGGCATCCAGGCGTTCGAGCCTGTGCTCATCAACGGCAAGGCGATACAGATACATCCGCTGGTGTGCCAGGCGTTCAACGCCGACTTCGACGGCGACCAGATGGCCGTGCATCTCCCGCTGAGCCTCGCCGCCCAGGCCGAAGCGCGGCTTCTCATGCTCAGCGCGAACAACATCCTGCTTCCCGCGGACGGTTCACCTATTGTCGGCCCGACGCAGGATATGATCATCGGCGTTTTTTACCTTACCATTCTGAAAACGAAAGAGATTTACGACCGGTTCAAGGCGATATACAAGACCAAGGATCACCGTTTCGACAAGGATATGATCAAGGGCATGAAGTTCTACTCCGACGAGGATGAGCTTCGCCTTGCATACGACCTTGGCGAGATCGGGCTGCACGACCTGGTCATGGTGCGCATCAACAAGAACACGATGCTGCTCCAGACCGGGGAGAAAGTGATTGCGCTCGAATCGCGTGTGATTGTATCGACCCTCGGCCGGGTGATAATGAACGCGATATTCCCGGCCGAGCTGCCTTTCTTCAACCAGGCGTTATCGAAGAAGGAGATCGGCGATATCATCGGCCAGCTCTACAAACGGTTCGGCGTCGCGGTGACAGTCGACGTTCTCGACGAGTTGAAATCAAGGGCGTTCTATTTCGCGACCAAGGGCGGCCTGACGATTGCTATCGGCGATGTCTTCATCCCCAAGGAGAAGGAGCAGATAATCGCCGAGGCGGACAAGGATGTCGTGCGTATCACGAAGGAATACGAACAGGGGAAGGTTACGGATGAGGAGCGGCATACGCAGGTCGTGGACCGCTGGAATAAATGTACGAAAGACCTCACATCGACCCTCATCGAGAAGTTCGACCGCATGAACCCCGTCTACCAGATGTCCACATCCGGCGCGCGAGGCAAGATCGACCAGGTGCGGCAGTTATGCGCGTGGCGAGGCCTGATGGCCGGTCCTACGGGCGAGACTATCGAACTGCCGATTAAGTCGAACCTTCGCGAGGGGCTGGGCGTGCTGGAATACTTCATCTCCACCCACGGAGCGAGGAAGGGACTCGCCGACACCGCGCTGAGGACCGCCGACTCTGGTTATCTTACAAGGCGCCTCGTGGATGTCGCCCAGGACGTGATGATTGTCGAGGAAGACTGCGGTACCGCGGACTTCGTCGAAATCGGCCCAACATACGAAAAGAAGAAACTCGTGCAGACCATCTCGGAAAGAGTGCTCGGACGTATCTGCGCGGAGAATATTATCGACGAGGAGACCGGCGAGATTATCGTCAAGGTCAACCAGATGATAGATGAAGATGTCGCGCTCAAGATCGAGCAGCTCGACATCCCGTCGGTCAAATGCCGCACCATCCTGAGCTGCGAATCACCGCGCGGGATTTGCCGCAAGTGCTACGGGCGCGACCTCGCGACCGGGCGCATGGTCGAGATAGCCGCGCCGGTGGGAATCATCGCCGCCCAGTCGATCGGCGAGCCGGGCACCCAGCTTACGATGCGCACGTTCCACACCGGCGGCGTCGCCGGCGATGACATCACCAAGGGCCTTCCGCAGGTCGAGCTGCTGTTCGAGCTGTTCGATGCCCGCTACCAGCGTACCGGCGCGATCATAACCCCCGTCGGCGGAACGGTGGAATTTCTCGAGCCGAACCTCATAATCGTGAGGCCGAGGGTCGGTTCCAAATCGAAACCGGCTATCTTCAAGCGCGAGGATTTCACCGGCAAGCATATCTCCGTCGAGGAAGGGGACAAGGTCAAGAAGGGCCAGCCGCTTACGAGGGAAAGCCTCATCAACCCGAGGGAAATCCTCAAGGTCAAGGGCGTGCGCGAAACCCAGTTGTTCCTCGTACAGGAAGTGCAATCCATCTACAAGTCGCAGGGCGTCAACACGAACGACAAGCACATCGAGGTCATCGTGCGCCAGATGCTCAAGTTCGTGAAGATAACCGGCGCGGGCGATTCAACGTTCCTCGAAGGGGACCTCGTCGAGCGCTACAGGTTCAGCAGGATATGCAAGCAGCTCGAAAAGGCCAAGAAAGCGATCCCCGAAGCGGAGCCCGTGCTGCTCGGCATATCGAAAGCCAGCCTCTCGACCGAGAGCTTCCTTTCGGCGGCGAGTTTCCAGGAGACCACCAAGGTGCTCACGAACGCCGCTATCGAGGGCAAGTCGGACCAGCTTCGCGGCTTGAAAGAGAATGTTATCATCGGGCGGCTTGTACCGGTAGGCACCGGCCGTTCGCGTATGCGTCACCTGTATCCCGAGATGACCGAGACCCCGAGCGTACATCGCGCGGGGAGGGGGAAGCGCGGCGGTGACGGCACGCACGATGAAGAGACGGAACCCGCTGAAGTGTAATAAACAAGGGCCCCTCGCGGAGCCCTTTGAATTATCTCACAATGCAAGGCACGCGACTATTTCTCGCGCGCATTGTCAAATATGCGGGTGGCTCATTTCGGGACGGCGCCTATTATCGAGCCGTATTTGTCCCTCGTGAATTCATAGGTCTTCCCCTTCTCGGCCTTCGCCACGAACGCCTCCATTCCCGCGGCTAACCTGTAACTGGTGCCGTTGATGGTGACGCTCATCTTGGCGACATCCCAGTCATCCAGTGTCCCGGTGAATTTCTGGGTCTTGCTTCCGCACCCGGCAAGCAGCGCGGTAAGAATCAGGACAATAAGAAGAATCGCTACCAGGCTTTTTCTCATGACGCACCTCCGACAACGATTGCGCAAAGTATAGCATTTTCACCACGGGAATGAAGGGGAGGGGGAGGAGGCGTGAGAGGAGTCCGCCGGGGCGCGGCTACTCATCAATCGGGATTACATAAATTTTGTTGTCCTTGCCGTTCGCGGTGTAGAGCTTGCCGTCGAGGAATTTGATGATGTTCATGCCCTTGATGCCGGGCTCGGTAACTTCATATTCCCTCGTGTTGTAGTCCCAGACGAGGATATGGCCTCCTGTCTCTTCCTCATAATCGTAAACCGAGCAGATCAACCTGTCGGCGGCGGGATCGAGGTCCATGGCGATGACGTGATAGGGGTAGATGTCGACATATTCAATAGGGTCGCTGAGGATGGCAAATGTGGAAGCAGGGATATTCGGATTTTCCTTGATATCGGCAAGTCCGACAACAGGGGTGCAATCGCCCGTAATTGCGAGCCCGCTGATACTACCTTCTACTGTAAATGTCTCGAGAAGCATGCCTTGCCGATTTGTATCATAGTAGGCTACATCACTTAACCACTGGATACCTTCACCAGCAGGTGTATATTCCCCGCCCATTGGGGAATGGGAATAAGGCAGCCATTCGGCTACAATGATTGAAGCCGTAGAATCATCATAGACCATATATTTCGGGTCTGTTACGCAATTCCATACTGCGAGAAAGGAGAAATCAAATTTGTCATACACACATATCTTATCTTCATAATCATACATTTTATTCTTTGCTGCAGCAAATATATATTCATCATCCTGGGCTAATGATTCAGCTCTCAAACCATTTGGTAGCGATAATTCTTCAATTTGCCCTGTATCACGATTTATTGATATCTGAGCGCTGCCTGCGATGCCACCGCCTACACCAAATATATATCCTGTTTGCGGCTTAGCGGGTGTTATGTCCATTAAGCTATAATCAGGAGTGCCATACGAGTTTAGTACTTCCCCGGTACTTGCTTCCATTACCATAACCGCATGGCCAGAGATTATTGCCAGGTAGCCTGCCTGTGAATCCAGCTGTATACTTCTAATAGGGCCAGACCCACATGTATAGTAGAAGTAGCCAAGGACAGAGGATGCAATAAAGCATAGAGCAACAATGACTATTATTCCCATAATTGTGATAACAATTGCAGCTCTCATAATAAGCCTCCAGAATTAGTTCACATATATTTTATAAAGCCCTGTATCGTCGTAGCAGTCA
>CAZSPL010000107.1:0-12713 GCA_964608735.1 uncultured Planctomycetota bacterium
CCCGCCCCGCAACCAAACCAAACCTCCACCCCTCATCCAACATCCGTACCATTGCCGGGAACGCTACGGGCGGACGAGCCGTCCCCATGAAATTCGCAACCCGCATACAAACCGCCCAGCCCCGGGTTGCAAGCCGGTATTATTATGGATATAGTGTAGCAGTGAGATTATGCCAGGCGACGCAGCCATCCCGGTCTCGGGGTGGCTTTTTTATTAATGGGCCATCGAGTAAAGGAGGACCCTCGCATGCTCGTCAAGGCGCTCGTACTCGCGCTCTACTTCATCATCGTACTCGTTCTGGGTTTCATCGCGCGACGCCGCCTCCGCGAAACCCCCGGCGACTACTTCCTCGCCGGGCGCACGTTCGGCACATTCATCCTCATCTGCACCATGGCCGCGACGAATTTCAGCGCGTTCACCGTGTTCGGCGCGTCGGGGGCGGGATACCGCGACGGCCTCGCCTTCTTCCCCATCATGGCGTTCGGCACCGGATTCATGGCGCTTACGTTCTGGCTCATCGGGCGGAAGGCATGGCAGCTTGGAAAAATCCATGGCCTGATAACACCGGCGGAATTGATAGGGAAAGTGTATGGGCACAACGGGTTGAGTATCCTCTTCGCGCTCGTGATGGTCGTCTTCACGGTGCCGTACATCGCGCTTCAGCCGATGGCGGGCGGGCTTGTGCTCGATGAGCTGTTCGGCATCGGGCGCGTGTGGGGCGCGGTTATCGTGACGGCGATCATCCTCGCTTATGTCCTCCGCGGCGGGATGCGCGCCGTCGCGTGGACCGATGTATTCCAGGGCCTGCTGATGCTCGTCTTGATGATTGCCGCGATGCTGATGGTCGCCGCGCATTTCGGCGGGATATCGCGCGCGACGTCGGATGTGATGCGCGAGTCGCCGGAGCTGTTCGCGCGCCCGGGAGGGCAGGGGCAGTATTCGATCGCGATATGGTTCAGCTTTTTGATGCTGTGGTTTTTCTGCGACCCGATGTTCCCGCAATTGTTCCAGCGATTCTACGCCGCCCGCTCGGAGCGTTCGCTCGCGCGCACGATGCTGCTCTATCCCGCGATTTGCACGGTGGTCTTCGCGATGCCCGTTCTGCTCGGCCTTTTCGGGCGGCTCTACGACCCGTCGCTCACCGGGAAAGACGCCGATAACATAGTGCCGATGCTCGCGTCCGCTATCGGCGGGGAGTTCATGGGCACGCTCATCCTCGCCGCCGGACTCGCGGCGCTGATGTCGACGATGGATTCGCAGTTGCTTACGCTGTCATCGATATTCACGCGCGATGTGTATCCCGCCATCAGGCGAGGCGATGCATCGCCCATCGTCTCGCGGATTTTCGTGGTCGCGCTCGCCGCCGCCGGATTGTTATTGGCGGTTACGGTGGATGCATCGATACTCGACCTCGGACTCAGCGCGTTCACGGGACTCGCGGTGCTTTTCCCGGCGGTATTTTTCGGGTTGTATCTGAAGAACCCATCCCCCGCGGCGGCGATTGGTTCGATCGTGGTCGGCGAAGCGTTGGTCGCGGCGTATTTATTCAAGCTGCTCCCGGCATTCGGATTCCTTCCCGCGGTGCCGGTGATTGTCGCTGCCATCCTTACATACATGATCATCCAGCTATTGACATGCCGGATCCATTTCCCGCGCGTCACCCTGAGAGATGCCCTGTATACATCGGCTTTTTTGCTCGTCTTCCTGCTCGCGCTCGATTTCTGGAACTGGGATAAAACCACGCCGCTGTTATGGGGATTTCCTTTATGGGCGTGGTATTTCATCGGGCTGAGCGGGGTTCAGACGGTTGTGATGTATTTTTGGGTAAGACGGAAGTGATTTGAGCAATGTAGCAGCCCCCCCTTAATCCCCCCCATGCTAAGGCGTGGGGGGGAGATATGTGCGACTGGAGCGAAGGCGTCACGTCCGCATGAAATTCACAATGCCAATAAACTATCCCAAATAACAACACACACCCGAGTTCATCATGTCGCCGCGAAAAGTGCCCCATACGACTTCGCCATGCGATGAAGTGCGATAGCATCGCAGGTAGCCGTCATACGTCGCGATGAGAATTTCGATATACCCGTCGCCGTCAATATCCGCCACGTACGGCATCGCCTCGCCCCCGGCGGGAAGCTCGAATTCAGCGAGCATATCGAGCGTCTCGGGATCGAAAATCGCCAGCATACCCCCCTCGGTGACGAACCCTATCTGCGCGAATCCCTTGCCGAGGACATCCGCGACGAACGCCGTCGATGATGTGCGCCCCATCGTGTACGGCCTGTCGATGAAATTCCCCTCGCCGCGTTCGCGGTAGAGCCGCACGCCGTCGGCATCGCCCCACCACGATGTCCCGATGGCGATGGTGCCCTCTTCCGTCACCACCGGGCTGGAGAATAATCCCTCGATGCCGATCGTTGGGTTCTCGAATTCGATACTTCGCTTCTCGCGTCCCTGGAAATCGAGCACGTGGATGATGGAATAACTTTCCGCGACGAAAATCTCCGGCTCCTCGAATTCAACGAGCCTGATGAATGCCGATGCGTGAATCCCAGACGGCACGGTGGTGCGGAATTTCCACAGCACCGCGCCGGTCATCCCGTCGAGCGCGTAGAAATTGCCGTTACGCGAGCCGATGAGGATGTCGTCGATGCGGTCGGCGTTGATGTCCCATACCGCGGGCGATGCGATGAATGCATTGCTCTCGGGCCATCCCCATTCGCCGGGTGATTCGCTCGCGCGGAATTTCCACAGCACGTTGCCGGTCTCGCCGTCCACCGCATACACTTCGCCCGCCTCGCTCGCGAAGCAGACGTCGAGCGAATTATCACCGTTGAAATCGCCAAGCCCCGGCGCGCCTTCGATGTCGCCATCCGCGCGAAGCGACCATTCGCGCTTATAGTCGTGGTTGTAGCAGAAGAACATGCCGTTGTCGTCGCCGAAGTAGATGTGTTTCGATGTCACCGCGACGCCGTTAACATCCTTGTCGCCGACAGGCACGCTCCGTATGTGCCTGATGATGTCGCCGGTGCGGATGTCGAGGACATACACGCCGTCCTTGCGGTCGCGCAGACTGTTATATGAATCGCCGTTGGAGCCGATGAAGATTTTGCCGTCGTAGGTATGTATCGCCGTGCGGAATGTGGTCAGGCCGATGTAGGTCTCCCACAGCATCGGGAATTCGACATCGCCGCCGAGCTTGTCGACGAGCGGGCCGCCGGACGATGCCGTCACCGCGGCGGGCGCGAGCATCAATATGATAAGCAGGGCAAGGATGGGTATCCGCATGATCATCCTCCTCGATTGATGATTCATTATACCGCGAAATGGAAAAAGCGGGGACTTAATTGGACGAGCGTTTCCCGGCTTGGGAAAAGCCGGGCTACAAGAATCAGGCCGTAATGCGGTATTATTGCGCCGATGGATTTGATGCTTCCGATACTCGCTTTCCTCGTCGCCGGGATAATCCAGGGCGCGACGGGATTCGGTTTCGCGATGCTCGCGGCGCCGGTGCTGATGCTCTTCATGGACCCGCAGCAGGTCACGCCGACGATTATCTCCCTGAGCATGATGAACAATATCATCGTGCTCATCGAGACGCGCAAATCGGTGCGTCCCCGTATAGTGCTCCCGGTGCTCATCGGCGGACTGCTCGGGCTTCCGCTCGGGGCGTATTTCCTTTCGAGCATCGAGCCGGAGCCGTTCAAGGTCGGGGTCGGCGTTATCGTGCTTGTTCTATCGGTGGCGATGCTTCTCGGATGGACGCGCCCGGTGCGCAATGTCACCGCCGGGCTTGTGCCGGTGGGATTCCTTAGCGGGGTGTTGTCGAGCAGCACGTCGATAGGCGGTCCGCCGATGGTACTTTTCCTCGCGAACCAGGGCGTGCCGAGGGACATTTTCCGGGCGAACCTCGCGGGGTATTTCACGATATTGAATATCGCCGCGCTGCTTGTGATGCTCCCCTACGGCTTCCTCACGGCTAAGGTTTTCACATCGCTCTTGATTTATATCCCCTCGGTACTCATAGGCTCGGTTGCGGGGGTGCTTCTCGCGCGCGTCATCAACGAGAAGCTGTTCAGCAGGATAGTCCTCGTGTTTATATTTATCGTCGGGATAGTTCTTGTGGCGGGGAATGCGGTGTAGTAATTTGCAGCCATGTTCACCTACAAGCATCGAAGATGGGTCTCCATAAGAACTACGGACCCACGGGCTCGCTTGCAGGCGGCACCGGGGTTTTAATCCTTTTTAAACCCGATTTTACGTTGTTTGCTCTCTGGTATCACCATCAGTTTCCTTATCGCATCGAAAACCACTTTGAACCGAGCGTTATATTTCCGTTCCATTTCGTCTAATTTTCTTGATAGTTCCTCATGTGCCGCAAGCATTCCTCTCAACCTTACGAACGCCCTGACAACCTGTATGCTGACGTTTATCGCGACTTCGCTTTTAAGTACATTCGCCGGCATCACGGCCCCGTGTTCAGTGAAAACATATGGCGGGTACCTTCTGCCGCCCCACGAACTTGAGGTCGCAAATTGCGACCTCAAATCGTCATATTCATCCTGGGTTAATTGAAACATGAAATCCTCGGGAAAACGGTCAATATTCCGTTTAACCTGCTCATTCAGCCGTTTTGTAGAAACCCCATACAGCTCAGCGATATCCGCATCCATGATAACCCTCTGATTCCTGATTAAAAGAATCGTTCGCTCAATCCTCTCAATCGGTATGAGTGACTCCTTAGCAGGCATATACCATCTCCGTGTGGAATGGGAAATCCGTGAAGAGCGTAACCCATCTATGCGATCGCGGCATAATGCTCTACTGCCCGTCCGTGATGAAGAACCACAACTGTCCTCTCCTGTCGACCGGCGGGTCTTCCTCACTTACGAATGTCAGCGCGGCGTTTTGTCCAAGGGCCTGGCCCTGTGCCCCGAAGGCATAGATGGGATAATCCGCCTCGTCGAGCACAAGGTTGCCGGGCATCGCGGTCCAGCCCGACCCGGTATTGGTCATGCCGAGGAGGTTTGGATGCGTGGTGCACTGCCTCCAGGTGCAAATAAGCTCATCGTCGGAGTTGGACACCAGGTTGATCCCCCGGCGTTCGTAGTCCGGCTGATTCGTGGGACTGTCGGGGGGTTCGGGCGGAAGGATATAATCGCCGTTTATCGGGTTGTCGGACAGGTCCCATGTGCCGGATGTAATGTCCCTTTTGCCGTACATGACACAGAACTGGGCGTTGTATTCGTTATAGATCGTCGGGCGTTTCATGTACTGATGCACCCAGTGTATATTGCCGGATGTATCAACCGTCACATCGGAAAAAAGATCCATATATAGACGGTGGGTTGTCTCGGTGATGGTCGGCTCCACGTAGGTCGCCGACAGGCTCCATGGCGGGTTGGAGGCGGGGTCATACTCAAGTACCCAGATGCCGTACTGATTTGAATTCCACACTCCGCCGAAAGAGACGAAGAACGTATTTGTCTCGGGATTGTACACACTGCAGTTCTGCCCGTTGCCATACCACCATAACCCCTGGAATGAGGGCTCTACGTTGGAGTTGATGGCCAACCCGGGGCCGGAAGCGGGGATGTCGTCCCAACTGTCGAAGTAGAAATACTTTCCGCAAGCGGTGTATTGGGTGGTCCAGACGTAATCGATTACGGTACCGAGGATGCGCCCGTCGGGGGTGACTTCAAGCGTGGCATAGAGGCATCCGGCATACCTGTATCCATAAACATTGTCCATTATGATCTTGGATTCCCAGTCCGACGCGGACCATTCCGATGGGTCATCGTGGTTGCCCGGCGATGTGTCGAGATATTTGAGCTTCGCCTGGAGGATGTCATCGGTATATGCGGGGTCGATCGGGTCCTTCTTGGTTTCACCCATCAGCACGTACACGCCTCCATGGTCGTCAACTCCCGCCGCGAATCCCAGTGTGGGCGGCTTCTGGTTAACGCCTGAAAGGGAACCGAATATATCGCCTTCGGCCGTCCATGTCTGGCCCTGGTTCTCTGAATGGAACCAGCGGGTTTCCCAAGTGTAGTACAGCGGGTCCGACTGGTCCTCCCATGAGGCAAAGATATGGAAGACGCCGTTGGAATCCTCTATGAAGTTGCTGTGATAGAAACCCTTGTCGGCATCGACAAGCACCGGGTCCGTCGGGTTGGAATGCGGTTCGTCATCGACGGCGGCGGTATGAATGAAGTATGCGGAGATTGTTTTTCCGGCAAGCAGGCCGCCATAACCGGAGGCTTCACTTTCGACCGAAATGAGCAGGTCGATGCTTCCCTCGGCGGGAGTGGCATCGGTTATGTCGAGCTCATAAGTGGAAAAACCATCACCGCCGCCGGTCGGGCTCGACGCGGCCTGGATGTCGAAGTTGCCGGGGGATTCGACTTTAACCGTGTTCATCTCAGGATTGAACCAGTCGAACACATCGATTGACAGACCCAGGCCTCCGCCTTTATCGACACCGTCGTTGTAGAGCGTATTGCCGGTTTCGGAAACTTCGATGCGGTATGCCTCGACACGGTTCGCGTTCGGCCCGAAGTCGTCCGGGGCCGTCCATGGCGCGGCGCCCTGTGGGAACACCCAGTCTGCATCGACGGCATAGTTGAATATCAATCCCTCGGCGCCGAGTTCGATCGTGTAATGGCGAATGTTCTTCTGCCCGGCGGAGAACAACCCGCGGCTTTCGAGGGTTATACCGGAGAGGGGTTCATCCGCAGCGAGGTCGTCGCAGAAATATTTATAGCCGTTTAACGTGCAGTTGTAATTCGCGGAAGAATCCGGCACGCCGAGAAGACCATCGTTGTAGGCGAACATCGTACCGTTGTTGATTGGAAACTCGGCGGGATTCCACCAGCGGGTCAGGCCGTCAGGGTTGAGCAGGCGGGTTTCGCCGTCACCGGCCATCACGATGCCGGCATCATCGAAACCGGACACCGAGCCGTTCGTGATGAATATGCCGCATACATCGAAGCCGGTGAACTGGGCCAACCCGAGGAACGGGTGCCTCAGGCCGATGTCGGTCTCGATAATATTGCCGTTGAATTCAAGGTTCTCAAGGGAGAGATTGACAAGCGCGGGCGGTTCGAGGAACGGGAGCGCGTTGAGATGCATATCCGATGTGCGCAGTTGGACGACATCGAGAGTTTCAGATAGAGGATCGGCGATGAATTGCCACATTCCCCAAAGCTGGTGGGAATTGGCGATGGATGCCGCGGCCGCATCCGCCGGTTCGGCGACGATGGCATCCCGCCCGCTGGAACAACCGGCGAAGGAGATGATCAAGGCCGCGAAAATGATGATAACACATAGCCTGCGCATGCTGGGTTCCTCCCGATGATTTTTCAGGGCATGAATGGTGCCAATTAGTGAGATGATTTGTTAACCCCGATTAATATGTCAAGCGCATAAAAAAGCCCCCGCGGTGCGGGGGCAGATTGTCAGGATTGAATACTGTTTTACACGCCGTCCGTGATGAAGAACCACAATTGTCCTCTCCTGTCGACCGGCGGGTCATCCTCGCTCACGAAAGTTATGCCGACATACGGCCCGAGGGCTTCGCCCTGCGCGGCGTAAGCATAGATGGGGTAATCGGCTTCGTCGAGAACCAGGTTGCCCGGCATCGCGGTCCAGCCCGACCCGCTATTGAGCGCGCCGAGGAGGTTAGGATGCGTGCCGCACTGCATCCACGTCATTATCAGTTCGTCGTTGGCGTTGTTCACCAGGTTAAGCGCGCGCCGCTCGTAGTCCACCTGGTTCGTGGAACTGCTTGGCGGCGACGGCGGAAGCACGTAATCGCCGTTGATGGGATTGTCGGTCAGGTCCCACGTGCCGGATGTGATATCCCTCACGCCATACAAGACATCGAACTGGCAGTTGTTGAAGCTGTATGTTGAACCCGGGCGGTTATTATACTGGTGCACCCAATATACATTGCCGCTTGAATCGACCGTGACATCGCCGTAGAAGTTGTAGAACAGCCGGTTCGTCGTCGCGGCGACCGTGGGATCCTCCCATGTTGCCGACACGTTCCATGGGTAACCCGAGCTGTCGTTGGGGTCGAATTCGTCCACCCAGGCTCCACCATGATATGAGCCGCCAGTGCTGTAATAGCCGGCCATCAGTACGAAGAAAGTATCGGTAACGGGATTGTATACAGCGTGATTGGTGCACCTCGGACCGCCATACCACTGAACCGTGAGACCCGGGGGCGTATGGGTGGTGACATCCAATCCTGCGGCGCTCGCGGGTAGCGCACTCCAGCTGTCGGCATAGAAATATTTCTGGCCTGACGTACCCGGGGAGATGGTTGTGGGCTGTACATAATCCTGCATCGTGCCGAGAATGCGTCCATCGGGCGTGACGGCGAGAGATGCATACATACCGCCCGCATAGCGGTACCCGAAAATATTGTTCATGGCGATCTTCTCTTGCCAATCAGCCGGGGACCATGCCGAAGGATCGTTGTAGGTGGTTGTATCGAGGTATTTGAGCTTCGCCTGGAGGACGTCACTCGTTTGTGCGGTTGCATTTTGCTTGGTTTCGCCCATGAAAACATACACCCCGCCGTTAGCGTCGGCAGCGGCCGCGAAACCGAGTGTGGGGGGTTTCCGGTTGCCTCCGGCGGAAACGCTGCCGAATATATCGCCTTCGGCAGTCCAGGTCTGCCCGTGGTCCTCGGAGTGGAACCAGCGGGTCTCCCATGTGTAGTACGACGGGTCCGTAGGGTCTTCCCATGCCGCGAAGATGTGGTAATGACCGTTGGAATCTTCCACGAAATTGGCATGATAATATTCCTTCAACGAGTCAACCATCACTGGGTCCATCTCGGTGAACGGAGATTCCTCGGCTACCGTGGTCGTATATTTCCAGCATGTGTAGATCTGCTCGTCATACAACGCATTGCCCGGATCGAGCAGGTTGAGGAACCAGTGGCCGCCGAAAGTAACCGCATCGGTGACGGTGATAAGCAGTTCCATATCGCCCGCCGCGGTCGGTTCCGCCGACACGTTCGTGAAATCAAACATGTATGAATTGGCGGTGCTTCCGGGACCGCTCGATGTATCAACCGTAGTCGGGTCGAGCACCCCCGCTTCGACTGATTCGATGGTAACGCCGGAGATGTTGCCCTGCCAGTCCCAGGCATCGATGCTGAGGCTGAGGCTTCCGCCGCCTTCTCCCTCGAAATAGTAGAGGCTGTTGGCGGTTTCGGTCACGTTAATGCAAAATGCTTCGGCGCTGTTCGCCGAAGTTATCTCGAAATCATCCAGGACGATCGGCGGATCGCCGACCGGCCAGTCATAGTTGGCATAGATTGCGTAGTTGAAAATGAAGAAATCCTGGTCGACATTGTTCCAGTCGAGCACGAAATTCCTCTGGATTATCTTGCTCGGGGAGAAACTTCCCCTCTCCTCGAGATTCAGGGGGTCGGAGAAGAAGTCGACGACGCTTTCATCTTCACCGATATCATTGCAATAATACTTGTATCCCGCCAGGCCGGAATAGTCGCCGACGCTGTCCGGAGCGCCGAGAAGGCCGTTCTGGTAACCGAACGGCACACCGCTGAAGAATTCGGGGCTCATGACAATGGTCAGGCCGTCGGCGTTGTCGACCTCGGGGCCGAAGCATACGCCGCGGACATCGAATCCCGTGAATACCGGGTCCGGGATGGGATGCTTGAGAATTACGCCCACGCTGATGGTGCCCGCGTCTGGGTTGATGTCAAGGTCGTCCCAGTCAAGGTCCATCGAGCTCAACGGCGGCGGTTCCATGAAACCGAGCACGTTGATGATTTTGTCCGCTTCCCTCAGCCGGGTGATATCCACACTTCCCGTCGTGGTGTCGATCGAGAACTGCCACAGGCCGAAGCAGGCGGTGTTTCCGGATTCCACCGTTGCCGCTTTATTCACTTCATCGGTGGGAGGGGCAATGATGCCGCCGTCACCGCTGGAGCAGGAAATCGCGAACGCCACCAGCAGGAGACATAGAAGTGAATAAAAAATGGTACGCTGCATGATAACCTCCTAATCTTTTTTCAAATTTTCGAATCCGAGCCTCCTCCAAGGGAACAACCGGCGCGTTCTGTACGCCGATTCTAACGTATGCAAAATATTTGATGCGATTGAGTTGAAGAATATTACGTGTTTGCGTGTATTTCCGGCATCGGCCCGGAGCGCGTGCAGTCTTGCTCGCCATCCCCCCCTGGGGGCACGGACATCTCGGGGCTGTTGAAAAAATATATTTTATGCCTTCGGGTAGCGCGTATCTATCTCCCGCTTTGCGGGAGTTCCGAGCGCAGCGAGGAATGATGCGCGCATCACGGCTACGCCGTCGCACAAGAGTGCGAATAGATACGCGCTACCCGGCTTTTTCAACAGCCACGTCTCGTCAGGCCGTAGCTATCTCGGGACAATATATATTATTCGAACAAATATCCGCCGAAGTCGCTCCTGAGCACATCGCGCGCGTGTTCGGAGCCGCCGTCGACGCCGTCCGCGATCCCGGAATCGACCGTGCCGTCGGAATGTTTCTGGAACCAGTATGTCTCCGAATGCAACAACACATCGGGAAGCCCGGGCCTTACACAAACGAGTATCAGTTCCGCATGCCACGTGGTGGGGTCCGGATTCGGCGGGATCTCTTCTTTCGGGCGCCTCGGGCCGTCGGAGAACGCGGCGCTCGGCGTGCCGAAGGGCGACGAGATGTTGGCATCGGCGGCTTCGCCGTCGGTCCAGTAATACGGATTGGGGATACCGAGCGGATCGTCGTTGGGCCACGGGTCGACATAGGAATTACCAGCCGCGGGATGAATGGGCGCGTCGGTGGTGATGACCTGTATCCACCTGTATTCGGCGCAGTCGGTGGTCGTGCTGTTGGGCTCGAAATGCTTGCCCATGTTCACACCACAGGTGGCTTCCTTGAAGAAGTCGAGATAAATGGTGCCGATGCCGCCGTATTCCGGGTGCGCGACCGGGATGCTGTTAAGCGGTCCGCCCGGCGGCCACGGGAACGGGTGGATGACGAGCAGGACGATGTCGTTGAAATCGGTGAAATTGCTGAAGTGAACGGTGAAGCCCATGTTGATATCGCCGGGTGTTACGCCCGCGTCGTTATCGAGATGGAAAATGTAATTGCCTTCCCCTTTCGTGGCGGTGGCAATCATCACGCCCTTGCCCAGCGCGGAGGCATCGAGCTCGACGGAATTCACGCCGATGCCGGGCCAGTCCACGCGTATATCCACCATCGCATGTCCCTTGCCCTCGCCGGCGGTGTCGTCGTATGTCAGGTACCCGATAACATATGGGTCGACGAAAATATCCGTCCCGTTCAATTTAGCCTGCGTTTCGATGCTCATACTTATCGGCTCGTTGTAAAGCGGATGCGATGCGCCCATGCCGTCGAGGAAATAGCCTTCGCCGTATGTCATCGCATCGGTTACCGATACGAACATCGGGTAAAAACCCACTCCCGAGCCGGTGGTCACATTCAGCTCAAACTCGAACACCCAACTGAGTTCGTTGCCCGAGTCCTGTGTATATGATATCGGCGAGGCGTTGTTTATCCCGAGGCCGGGGATCGATACGAGAGCGCTGTTGCCCTCGGGCTGCACCCAGTCGAACACGCGTACGCCCATATGCATGGTGCCGCCCGCGCCGTATGGCGGGTCCCAGAACGAATCGTTTTCGTACATCTCAACCGCGACCATGAACGGCTCGGGACAGTGGGCGTTGACGGGGAAATCCTCCGGCGCCCACGGGCCGTCGCCCGGCGGGAACGCGTAATTGGCGAGGATGGCGTAGTTGAAAATCAGGAAATCCCCGGGGTCGTCGCCGAAGTCGAGGTCATAGTGCGCCGATTTCGATTCACCGGCCTGGAACGATGTGTCGAGCGGGTCGACATCACCGTCATACCACGGCTCGCCGTTCCATACCGACTGCAGGACCGGGTCGGGGTATGAATCGGTGAAGAGTTTGTAGTCGTTGTATAAATGATCGTAGTGCGCATAATAATCGGGCGCGCCGAGAAGTCCGTCCTGGTATCCCCAGGGCAGGCTCGAGAATTCGGCGGGATTCAACCACCGCGTGGCGCCGTCGGCGTTGGTCACTTCCGGACCGAACACCACGCCCCTGACTTCGAATCCCGTGAAGAATGAGTCATCCATCGGATGAGTGAGGATGACATCGACGCCGACATAGTTCCCGGCGGGGTCGATTTCGAGGGAGTCGAAGTCGATGGTGAGGTCTTCGAGGGGAGGGGGCTCCATGAATCCGAGCACGTTGAGCGCTCCCTGGACCCTCCGGTGCGGCACGAGATCGACCTCGCCGGATGAACGGTCGATAGTAACCGTGTAAAATCCGCACAGCATCAGGTTGCTCTTGCCAGACGCGGCATCGCGAATGCCGCTTCCGGGTTCGCCCGGATTAATGCCTCCCGCCCCGGAAGAGCACCCGTAGATGAAAATAGCGAACAGCAGTACGAGTGAGAACCTTCGAGCTTTCATCATCAGCCTCCGTATTAACTTGTGCTTGTTATGCGTAATGCCTGCCCGGAGTGCGCGGCCCGTCACTGCAACCGCCACACACTCCCATCGATACGCCCTAAATATACCACGTTGCACGAATCCTGAGAAGTCCGTAATACGGCATTCTGATACCCGGATAAAGGCGCCCAACCCGGGTGCCGCCTGCAAGCGA
>CAZSPL010000108.1:0-12572 GCA_964608735.1 uncultured Planctomycetota bacterium
TGCAGGACTTCACGGATCGTCCCTGCATTGAATTTATATCTGTCCTAATGCGGTATACGGATGACTGCGCGCCCGACTATCTTGCCGTCCTCGAGGTCGCGGAACGCCTGCTCGACGTCCTTCAACTCGTAGAACTTGCTGACCAGCACATCGAAATTAATGCCGCCGCTTTCGAGAAGCTTGACCACTTCAGGGAACAGCCGCGTAGGGCATCCCCACGAGCCGCCGATGCGTTTCTGCAGGCCCATGAAATTCCCGGCGCGAAGCTTGACCTCGTCGAGGGTGAACCCGATGACCGCCACTTCGCCGCCGCGACATACCGTGTTGAATGCCGCCTCGATGGTCGCGCCGTAGCCAACGCAGTCCATCGCGACGCGGATGCTGTCACCGGAAAGCTTCTTCATCGTCTTGTGAATCGCCTCGTCCCCCTTGCTGTTGATGACCTCGGCCCCGAGTCTGGCGGCCGCTTCAAGGCTTTCATCGCGGATATCGATGGCGTATATCTTCGACGCGCCGAGTACGCTCGCCACATTGAGCGCCGCGAGACCGAGTCCTCCCGCGCCGAATACCGCCACCTTGTCGCCCGGCTGTATGCCGACGCGCTCCTTCAGGGCATAGTATACGGTCGACACCGCATCCGCGGCGGTGCATGCGCGGTCGAGTTCCACCGATGGATCCATCTTGAACGCGAAATGCGCGGGTATGACCGTGTACTGGGCATATGCGCCGTCGCGCGTGCCACCGAGCATGATGGACTTGACGCAAAGGTTATCGAGCCCGGCCTTGCAGTATCCGCATTCGCCGCATCCGTAGACCGGCGGAAGAAGCACGTTGTCGCCGACTTTGAGATTTTTCACGTTCTCGCCAGTCGCAGCGATTTTGCCGGCGGCTTCATGTCCGAGCACGAGGGGATAGATGCGCATCTTTTCGGGAATCTGCGCACTGTAGTATGTTACATCGGTATGGCACAACCCGTTGGCGGCGACTTCGACAAGCACTTCGCCGGAGCCGTGTTTCGGCACATCCACCTGTTCGATGCTGAGTTCTTTCGGGCCTTTGAGTACGGCCGCGATCATTTTTTCGGGAATCATTTTATACTCCTCTATTTCAACTTCGCGGCGCAGATGCCGCAATAGTCGAATTCCAACGGAATGCCTTCCGCCCCGCAGTTCGGGCAGTTATGCGCGTATGGCCCCCACAACAACTCCCCGTCAGCCCCTTCAGCCATCGCGCGACGTATTGAATCATAATCAACGGGACGCTTTGTCGCGAACCCGACCATCCCGAAATACGACTCGATGCCGCCCATGTTGCGGGTAAGGGCATCCTTGGCGTATCCCATCGTGGTTCCCCAGACCATGTTCCCGAAGAAATTAAGCTGCTCGCGCGTGGAGCGAATGGAACCCGGGAACTGGTTCAGCGCATCCTTCGCCCATTGCCCGGCGGTCGCATCGAGCTGGTCATAGGGCACGACTTCGTTCACAAGTCCCCATTCCTTGCATTGCTGTGGCGGTATGGGGCGGTTGAACAACAGTATTTCCTTCGCGCGACGCAGTCCCACGACGAGCGGAAGATATTGCGTGGCTCCGCCGGCGGCGATGCTTCCCACCGTCGCGCCGACCTGCTTGATGTAGCGCGTCGGGATTTTCATGCCCTTCTTTTCCTTCCATTCGGTTTCCGCCATGATTGCGACATCGCAGCTCAGGTTCCACTCGTTACCGCCGCCCACGACGATACCGTTGAGGCACGCGATGGTGGTCTTCCCGCAATTGCGAAGCGCGTCATGCGCGCGAACGAACCAGTTCATCCATCCCCACATATCCTGCGACTTTCCCTGCACGATGCTCTCGGCGTATTCCTTCACGTCGCCACCGGTGCAGAACGCGACCTCCCCTTCGCCGCGCAGGATGACAACGCCCACGCGGTCGTCGATGGCGACGTCGTCGAATGCTTCCGCCATTTCCATGAGGGTCGCGAGGTTGTATGAGTTGTAAACCTCGGGACGGTTGATGGTGACTTTCGCGATGCCGTCGTTCTTCTCATACTTGATGAATTTGAATTCGCGTTTGGACGGATCCATCGGCTCGAACAGCGTCGGGGCTTTTTTCTTCGGTGTTCGATACTCCATGAATTGCTTTTCTGCCATTTTATAATCCTCCAGAGCGTTTGTGGTTTCTATTCAATGCGGCATTAAACCAGGTATTTGCCACAGCCGGAACGATGGTTCATGATATATTCAGGTATGGTCTCGATGGTGCGCGTATTGTTCTTTATTTCGGCCGATACGACGAGCGCACAGAAAATTCGATTGATGCTCGTGTCGAGATCATCGAATTGCCTGCCAAGTTCCACGATCTTCCCGTTGAGATAATCGATCTCGGTCGGCGTCTTATTCTGCAGGTCGAGATACATCGACGGATAATGATGCCCCCCCTTGTCGAGGTAGCTCATGCAGTTCTCCCAGATATCTTCGCCGTAGTCATAACCGAGCCGCTTTCCGAGCTCGAGCCCTTCCCTCAGCAGGTCGCCGGCATAGCCGCGCATTATTTTGCATGTCATCGCTTCGCTCATCGTAAGCCCGAGCACGCCGCATAACGGCATCAGCGCGCAATTCAGAACCGTCTTGAGGAATGCTTTCTTTTTTATCTCCACGTTATCGACGAGGGCGGTTGTAAGGCCTTGTTCGCTCAGAAGATGCTGCACGAGGTTCACACGGGGGTCTTCCCTCTCGGTTATCATGGAGATGAAATTCGGCGGATTGAACCACTCGATGCTCGTCGTGTAACTCGCGTCGTTCGCCCCGGCATAATTCACGACCATGCGCGCCACATTTTCGCGCGGCACATGCTTCGCGATAACTTCCTCCGGGTCTATGCCGTTCTGCACACTGAGAACTATCGTATCACCGCCGGCGGCTTTCGCGACTTCCTCTACCACCTTGCTGAGGGCCCATGTTTTCGTTGAGACGAATATAACGTCGAGATCCAGGTCGCCGAGTGCCGAGATTGATGGCACGGTCTTTATTTGATAAGTATGCAGCGAATCATCCCTTCGAACCTTAAGCCCGTGCTTCTCTATCTGCTCGAGGCGATGCGGCAGGTCGCTGGCGTAGACATCCGCGCCCGCTTCGGCGAGAGTGGATGCGAATATCGAACCCACTATCCCGAATCCCACCCCGCCAATTTTAAGCGGTTTCTCGACCATAACAGCCTCCCGGATAGCGTATCGGCGTCACGGTTATTTCCCGGTCTCTTCTTCTTCCGTCATTTCGACGCACTGTATCGCGCCTGTCGAACATGCGGCGACGCATGCCGGCAGCTCGCGCCCGTAACACTGGTCGCATCTAATCGCCTTGCCGGCATCCTCATCGCGGACTATTGCCTGGTGGGGGCAAACCATTACGCACATCCAGCACCCGATGCATCGTTCCTCGTCGAAGAGCACCCGGCCGGTGCCGGGTTCGCGCGAAAGCGCCGTCGCCATGCATGCCGCGACGCATTCGGGCTCGTCGCACTGCCGGCATACCGCCTGGAATTCGTAGCCGGAAAATGCGTCGCGCAATATCTGTATCGCCCCGCGCGACTGGTCGGCGACTCCCTTGTGTGCGACGGCGCATGCGATGGTGCACGCGCGGCATCCGGAGCACAATTCGTGATTTGTATATATCCGCCATTTCTTCATTGTGCTTCGTCACCCTCGTTCCAGGGCGCGGTAATCTGCGCGACTCTTTCCAACGACACAACTCCGTCCTCGTCCCAGCCGCGCAATTTATAGAAACGTTGCAACATATCACTGAATTCAGCCCGGTCAATCCGGTGCCCCTTCGCAAGACCGTGGGGCATCGGTTCGTCGAAATACCTCGGCGGCAATGTGTCGTCGCGCGAGCGGATGCCTTCGCGGTTGATGAACGCCCGTTCGAGGTCGACTATCCTGCGCCCGGTATCCCTAAGCTCATCCACTGAAAATTCCGCGCCGTACGCGTGCTTCAGCAGCGCCGAGAAATGCTCGTACTTCAGCAGCTTCGGGCTGTTGAACCCGTGGCATACGAATTTGCATATCCCGAGCGAATCGATAACAGCGTAGATATCCTCGTGCGTGGCGACGACAATTTCTTTCGTTTTATACGATGTCGGGTCGGGGTCCACATCCTGCCCGTAGATTTCCCTCAGCAGTTCGGGCGGAAGGTCGAGCACTTCGAGGGTAGGGCGATTGCGAAGATGGTCGGCCCCGCGTGACGCCACCGCGATACCGAGCGCGAAGCCCTTGATGTAGCGGCAGTCGTGAGGGTCCGACTGCGGAAGCCCCTTTATCGCGGTGAGATATTTTCGCTCCGGGTCGCGAAGCATCGCGGCCGCGTGGGAGCTCTCAGCCAAGGTGCGCCCGAAACCGTCGCGCTTCGCAATCTTGTTTATCAGGCGCACCGCGAGTTCGTAATCGCCGAACTTCAGCGGCTCCTCGGTGAGTGAATCGTCGATTATCCCCCGCTCGTAAAGCTCGATCGCCCACGAGATTATCCCGCCCGTCGATGAAACATCCAGTCCCAGGCGGTTGACGAGGTTGTTGAGCTTGATGACCTGTTCGGTATCCGAGATACCGAGGTTCGCGCCGAGAAGTACGATGGTCGTATATTCCGGACCCTCGCCGGTGTATATATTCCTGTGACGGCAATGCACGACGCACGAATGGCATGAGATCATTTTCTCGACGTGGCCGTGGATGACTTCCGCATCGAGCGTGTTTTCGAACGAGCTGTCCTGGCTGTTGCGGGTACGAATCGCGCCGAGGTAGTTGCTCACTTCATACAGAAGCGGCGTGCCGACGCGTCCCAGGACTTTTACGATCTTCGAATCGCAGAGATATTGTTTCAGTTCCTCGTTCAATTCGAGGAAACCATCGGGGTCGGCTATCTCGATACCGCCCCCGCCGAGAGCGGCGATAGCCTTGAGGTTCTTGCTTCCCATCACCGCGCCCAAGCCCCCTCGCGCGGCGGCGTTCTTGGAGCCTGTCATCACGCACGCGAACCGTACGAGACGTTCCCCGGCGGGACCGATGCATGCAATCTCCGCGCCGGGACCGATGTCGCGCGCGATGGCATTCTGGGTATCGGGGATATCCATTCCCCAATACTTGTCCGCCGGCTCGATTTTGATTTCGCCTTTAATCGCTTTCAGCATTACCGGCTTCGCGGCCCTGCCGGAGATTATCACCCGGTCGATGCCGGAGTAGCGAAGTTTCGGTCCGAAGAATCCGCCGCAGTTGGCGTCGCCGAGTATATTCGATTCCGGCGACTTGGCGGAAACATTGAACCGGCTCGAATTGGGACATCCTGTGCCGGTAAGCGCCCCGGTGCCGAATATCAAGATATTCTTGCGCGACAGCGGGTCGATGCCGGGCGAAAGCAACTTGTGCAGATACGCCGAGTTTATCCCGCGGCCGCCGAGATAGTCGCGAACCACTTCGGCGGGCGTATCCTTGTATGTCACGGAACCGTCGGTCAGGTCGACGAATGCCGTACGCGTGCGCATGATGCCGATTTTATCCTTCGCGCTGCTCATTTATCGCCCCACCGGGTTCGTTTCAGATCTTTTCGATACTTGTCTATCAAATCCATCGATGCCGCCCATTCCACATCGCCGCGCACGACATCGGTGTGAAGCTTGTCGAGGAATTCAAGCCCGTCCTTTCCCTGGTCGAACAGCGAATGCGCCACGTCGCTTACATCAACCTTCTCGCGCAATAAATACTGGAGCACACCGGCGCGGTCGACGTCGTTGATGAACGTCGCCCCGATGAGGCGCTTATCCTTGACGAGGAACCGTGTGTATGCCTCGCGCTCGGGGATCTCGGTAAGGAAAACCTCCATGCCGGTCACGTCATCAAGGCGGCTCGCCCCCATGGTGGTGATGGGAAGTCCGAATACGCTGAGCGCGTTGAGGTAGACAGGCTCGTAGGGCGTCGCCGATGTGCCTGCCATGTTCAGCCCGGCGATACGTCCCTGCCGGTATGCATTCACCCAGTGGGCGTGGATTTCGCTGCGCCCTTCTATCCAGTCGGGATATTCGACAACATCTCCCGCCGCATAAATGCCCTTGATATTCGTACGCATGTTTTCATCGACGACGATGCCGATGTTCGAATCGATGTGGGTTTCCTTGATGAGCGAAAGGTCGGGATTCATCCCCGCCGCGATTATCAGGAAATCGAATGTGAATTTGTCACTCTTGTTCGTGAGGGCGATGTCGGGATGCGTGGGTCCCTTGAAGGAGCGGAATTCCGGGATCGTCGTCCCGGTATGCACATGGATGCCGTTGTTCTCAATACGCCGCCGCGCTATCGCCGCCGCCTGCCTGTCGAGAATCTGGGGCAGGATCTTGTCCATCATCTCGACGGCGACGACCTCCACGCCGAGCTTGTGCAATGCGAGCATCGCCTGCAGGCCGATGAGCCCTATGCCGAGCACGAGCGCCTTGCCCCGCTCCTTGCAAAGCATCAATATCCGCCCGACATCGTCCTGGCGATACAGGGAGTTATATGTCACCTTCTCAAGCCCGGGGATTGGCGGGATCGACGGAACCGAGCCGGTGGCGATGAGGAGCTTCTCATAGCCGTACGCCGTCCCGGATTCCAGCACTACTTCTTTCTCGTCTTCATCGATTTTGCGCGCCGGGTCGCCTGTCACGAGGTTGACTTTATTCGACTCATACCACGCTTCGTCGCGCAGGGCGATATCGTTGAATCCCTTTGTATTGCTGAGGACTTCCTTGACGAGCGGGCGGCAATACGGCGCGTACTTCTCGCCGTTGATAACGGTGATATCCTTCACGGCATCGACATCGCGAATCGCTTCCGCCGCGGCTATGCCGGCGATACCCGCGCCGATGATGAGATAATGTGTCTTGTTAACGTCAGGCACTGTACGCGCTGTCTCCTGTTGTCATCCGCCGCTGATGAGGGTTAAAAACGCGACCTCATCGCCGTCCGAAAGGCAAGCGTTATCCCACTCCGGGCGCTTGTAGATTTTCTCGTTCACCGAAACGATGAAGGTGTGAGAAAGCTCACCACCATCCGCGAGCATTTCATCCCTTGCTTCCGGGTAAAGCTCAAGGAATCGGTTCACGAGGTCTTCAATACTGCCAGGAATCGGGCTGATTCGAACAGTTCTCTGTCCCGCCAGTTCCCTGAGGCGGTGAAACAGATGCAGTGTTATAAATCCAGACGGCCCGAATCCAACCTCCCGGGGGGATGTCCTCCCTGCGCTTATTATAATGAATAGCGCTTCCAGGTTTATCAACCTGAAAGGGGCTTTATTTTATTAAACGCTCCTTTTAATGTCAAACCGGGCATTTCGGGCGTGGCTGCCATTGTGATGTCACTTGCCGGCAAATTCCACACCGAACCTGTATGCCTCGATGTTCACCGTGGCGGTGCCTTCGGGCACGACATTGGCGATGGCTTCCTCGATGGTCGCATTGTCGAGTATGCCCACCAACCCGTTCAGCAAACCTATCATGATGATATTGGCGAGGATATCCCGCCCGAACTTGTGATGCGCGGTATCCACTGCGCTCAGCGCGTGCGCCCGGAAGGGCTTCGGTGAATCATCGAGGAGCACCAGGTCTTTGTCGTAGATGAGCGTGCCGCCTTCCTTCAGCAATGATAGAAATTTATCCGCAGCCTGCTGTGAGAGAGCGACGAGGACATCGAACCGGTCCGGCTCGAGTTCGTGGATGGCTTCATCCGAAATCGTCACGTCGGAATAACATGTCCCGCCTCGCGACGCCGACCCGTACGCCTGGTTCTGGAGCACATTCCGCCCGGCGATGCTGCTCGCTTCGCCCATTATCCGCCCGGCTACGAGGATCCCCTGTCCGCCGAATCCGCAGAAGCGTATGTTCACAGCGACGCCTCCTTCTCACGGATCAGCGCGCGAAGGTCATCCGTAAGCTCCGGCCGGTGCCGCTCGAACATCTTCCCGACGATGAATTTGCCGTCGAGCTCATCCTCGGCCATGCTCTTCGCCTTTTTAACCGGGACCGAATTCTCGCGGAAATATTTTATGAAATCGACCGCCGTACGCATCTTCACGGATTTGCCGTAGCTCACCGGGCACTGGGAGATTATCTCGATGAAGCTGAATCCCTTCACCTGCAGGGCTTCCTTCATCGCGTTCTTCAACTGGAATGCGTGATATGTCGTCCATCGCGCGCAGTAATTCGCACCCGCTGCGCTCACGAGTTCGGCGATGTTGAACGGGTGCTCCATGCATCCGTGCGGGCTTGTCGTCGTGCGAGTGCCCTTCGGCGTCGTCGGGGCGACCTGCCCGCCGGTCATGCCGTAGATGAAGTTGTTCACGAGGAACACCGTCAGGCCGATATTCCGCCGCGCGGCATGGATGAGGTGATTCCCGCCGATTCCCACGAGGTCGCCGTCCCCGGCGATAACCACGACATGCATGTCCGGCTTCATCACCTTGACCCCGGTCGCGAACGCGATGGCGCGCCCGTGGGTGGTGTGAAGCGTATCGGCGAGGAAATAGGGGCTCGGTATCCAGGATGAACATCCGATGCCGGTGACATGCACGATGTTTTTCGTATCGATATTCAGCTCGTGGATGGCATGAGTGTAGGCGTTCAGCACCGTCCCGCCGCCGCATCCGACGCAGAATATCGTGGGAATAATCTGCCGTCGAAGAAACGGAAACATCGGGTGGCGGTGAGTTCCAGCCTGATCAGGTTTATTTTCACTCGCTTGAGTCATTTTACATAAACAAATTGCATCTGGTGCCACGGGCACGCGAGTCTTCGAGCTTGCCCGTGTCTTTCGCTACATCAATAACACCGGTTCCCTGCGTGCCAGTTCGGGGTTCTTGATCCGCCCGTATATCTCATCCACCGAATGCACGATTCCCCCGATTTTCCCAATCCTCAGCACATCGATATTCACGAACCGCTCTATCTCGCGCGCGACCTGCCCGAGGTTCATCTCCGCGATAAGAAGCTGCTTCACATTCGGCGGCAACTCCCTGAACAGCCTGTCCGGAAACGGCCAGATGTTCTGGAGCCTCACGAAACCGACCTTGATGCCTTCCTCCCGGGCTTTCAGGACCGCGCCCATCGACGGACGCGCAGTGCATCCGAAGCTGACCACGGCGATGTCGCAATCGTCGAGGAAAAATGTCTCGAACCGCTCGAGTTCCCCGCGGCAGTTGTCTATCTTGCGGTAATAGCGGGTAACCAGTCGTTCGTGGACATCGCGCGATTCGACGTCGCGCATCCCGTTGGCCTTGTGGGTCGAGCCGGTGATATGCACGTTGCGACAATCGCCTATCTCGATCATCCCGGGATTATCAATCCCGCCGAATGCATCCTCCCCCTCAAATGCCTTCCTCCTCGGCTCGCGATGCACATCGGCAAAATCAGGGAAGACGACCGGCTCGCGTATATGTCCGACTTCGCCGTCCATCAGGAGTATCACCGGGTGGCGGTACTTCTCGGCAAGGTTGAATGCGTCTATCGTGAAATCGAAACATTCCTGCACCGACGAGGGTGACAGCGCGATCGTCTCGTGGTCGCCGTGGGTACCCCATCGCGCCTGCAGGACATCCCCCTGCGCGGGTTTTGTCGCCTGACCGGTGGACGGTCCGGAGCGCTGGACATCGACGATGACAACCGGGGTTTCGGTCATCACCGCATATCCGAGATGCTCCATCATCAGCGAGAATCCCGGCCCCGATGTGGCGGTCATTCCCTTGCCGCCCGCCCAGATAGCGCCGATTACGGCCGCAAGCGATGCCAACTCGTCCTCGAACTGAATGCAATACCCGCCCACGAACGGCATCTCATAGCTCAGCACCTCGCCGATTTCGCTCGCCGGGGTGATGGGATAATTGCCGAAGAAATCGCATCCCGCGAACAGCGCGCCCCATGCGCAGGCCTCGTCGCCGAGGATGAAGCGCCGCTTCCCGGCGAAACGTGCGAGATATTTCGCGCGCATCTCACTCGGTTTCATGGCAGGCGAACTCCTCGCGGAATATGGCGAAATCGGGGCAGATGATTTCGCACAGGCGGCAGCATACGCAATCGCCGGCGCATTTCACCACGGGGATATAATAGCCGCGGCGGTTTATGGTCACGGAAATCTCCAGCACGCCCTTGGGGCATACCTCGATGCAGATTCCGCATCCTTTGCACATATCTTCATCGATGATAATCATTCACTAATCCATGTATCACACACAATCCGGGTGGCACGGACAAGCGGTACATCATGGCAAATCTTACGCGTCACTCTCCGCAAGCTTGTCCGTGTCTTGCCTAAAACAAATCATCCAGGTCATCCTCCCCCTCGCCGGGAGGCATCTCGCCGTATGCTTTCAAGTAACTCTGTATCAACTCGCTTTCGCGCTTCGAATAAAATTTATCCTCTTCATACAGCAGGAATCTTGCTTTCTCGGATGTCTCCAGTATTCCCATCAATGCTTCGCGAAGGTTGGTGACTCCCTTGATGGCATAGACCTTCTTATCTTCATCGAGAAGCTGATATACGCCTTCCTCTTCGGGAATCGTGCCGATGTTCTCCTCATTGAATTCCAGCCATGGCTCCGGCGGCATGCACGAATGCGCGAGCATCAATCTCAAATCGCACCGAAGGCATCGCTCGGCTTCGAGCCGTGCATCATCCGCTGGATAAACCTTCTCGACAATTTCGAATGACGCGACTGCTTCGGCAGGCGGCAGCTTGAGCTTCTCGATACGCTTGTAATCGCAGAATCCCTCAAGCTCACCGAGGACGGTTTCCGGCTCGGTATCATCAATCAGCCTGAACCCGATGTCCCCGTCGCCGCCGAGGTGTTTATCCATCGACGATGCCGCCTTCTTCCCATGCGCGACGGCATCTATCACCGATGCCGGCCCGGAAACGACCTCGCCTCCCGCGAAAACTCCCTTGACCGATGTCTCCAGCGTGTCGACATCCGCTTTGATTGTGCCGCCCGGATTGAGCTTGATGCCTGCATCCGCGAGGAAATCGAGTACCGGCTCCTGCCCGATGGCGATGAGCACCCGGCCCGCATCCTGCGATGTGGTAGTCGTATCATCAAACCTGGGGTCGAACACACATTCCTCGTTGAATACGGCTGTGCACTTGCGGAAATCAACCCGCTCGACTTTGCCCTCTCCCGCGATGAGCGACGGTCCCCATCCGGCGTGTATCGAGACTCCCTCTGCTATCGCTTCCTCGATTTCCCACTCATGGGCGGGCATTTCATCGCGCTCTTCGAGGCAGCAAAGATGCACCTCAGCCGGATTCATTCGCACAGCCGTACGGGCGACATCGATGGCGACATTCCCCCCGCCGATAATGACGACCTTCTCTCCGTCGAGTGAATATTTATTCTCACCCGATGCAAGGGACTTCAGCAATTCGAGGCCCTGGATTACGCCGGGAAGGTCGACGCCATCAGACCGAAGACGCTTGTCACGTCGCGCGCCGGCGGCGATGTAAACGGCATCGTATTCATTCCGTAATTTATCGAATGGGATATCCTTACCGATTTCAGTGCCGGGCTTGAATTCGACCCCGATGTCGGCTATGTCCCGCACATCCTCATCCAGCGCATCCTTAAGCAGACGGAATGCAGGGATGCCGTTGCGAATCCATCCACCGGTTTTGCTCTGCGAATCGAATATCGTGACTTCGTGCCCTTTCAGCTTCAGATACCACGCGGCGGTCAATCCCGCGGGTCCCGCGCCTATAATCGCGACCTTTTTCCCGGTGGGTGGATTTGGCTTAAGCGTGTCCTTCCATAAGAGTTTGTCGGCGCATTCGACTGCCGCTCGTTTCAGGTCGCATATTGCAATCGGTTCATTCAATTCATTTCTAAGACATGCTTCTTCGCATGGATGAAAACATATCTGCCCGAGGACGCGGGGCAGGGGGACTGATTCGCGTATCACAGCCTCGGCCCGTGCGAATTCTCCGCGCCTGATTTCGCGCAGGTATCTCGGGATATCTATATGCGCGGGGCATGCATCGGTACATTTTGAAACCCGCCTGCCGTCGATACGCGGGTCTTCGAACATCAGCCTCAGCGACCCGGTGGGACATACTTCGACACAGCTCAGGCAGAATTTGCATCCCGATTCCTTCGCGTCCGGTTCTTTCATGCCGACCAGCGGTTCGCCGCGCTCGTCGAAAACGAACCCTATTGCATCTGCCTTGCGCACTTCGCGGCACATGCGCACGCATCGCAGGCATCCGATGCACAGGTTGTAGTCGCGAAGGTAAAGCGGCTCGTTCTCGATAATCGGGAGATTCCCCGGATGATACCGCTGCGTATCATCGGGCACTTTCACGAATTCCGCGACGAACCTCAGCTCGCACGTGTGAAAAATCGGGCAGCATCGTTCGGCCTTGTCGACATCGGTGGAGCATGGTTCGAGGGCGCATCCGAGACGCTGCGCGCACTGGATGCACATATGCGGATGCCGCGCGAAGATGACCTTCATCCGCTCGCGGCGTTTCGCGTCGATTGCGGGATTCGATGAAACGATTTTCATCCCGTCTTCAGCGGG
>CAZSPL010000109.1:0-12538 GCA_964608735.1 uncultured Planctomycetota bacterium
TAATTAAAATCGGTCGCAGTCAAAACCAATATCGGTCATAAAGCTAATCTTCGACGAGGACGCCGTTGCGTCGGGCGAGATCGTAGTTGTCGCCGTCCATGGTGGACCATACGGAGTGGAAATCGCACTGGTCCATGTCGAGGATAACATCGGGGTCGATGTCATCGGTGTTGTCGTCGATCTCTTCGGGATCACCTATCGCGGCGCCGTCGACAAATGTAACAAGGTAGATTGAACCCCCGGTTTCATAACCGAAGATTATCACTTCGAAGCCGAACTTCTGGCCGATGGAGATATGGTTGTCGTTGATGGGTTGAGCGGATTCGACGACGACCTCCCACATCGGGTTATCGAAACTCGAATCGTCATGTGTATATACGAGTTGGTACATGCTTGTGCTGGAATCGTAACGGGTATAGCAGATGTGGAACGTGTTTGTGGAAGTAATATAGAGCGAGGGTGATTTCACCTGGCTGATTCCGGGTTCGGCGGCATAAACAACCGTATCCCAGTTCCATGATTCATGCGGGGATGAATCAATCGAGCGCGAGAGTTTAATCTGTGTTTCGGTGTTATTGTAGTGCGCGAGCCATACCACGCCTGTCGTGGTCTCGGCGGCCGAGCGGACGTGGCTGCAGTAGGCGCCGGTGGATACCGTGTATGTCGGATACATGGAAGAGTTATGCCATTCCCAGTAATCGAGCGTATTCGGAGCGGTCGAGTGTTTCATTTCGATGTTTCCGACATCGTCATCGAAGCAGTAGATATAGCCGGTGGAATCCTGGAATACCTCAATGTCCCTGAGCGGGTAGCTTACGAAGACGCCGCGGTTTGCGGTTCCCCACGGGTTGACGGTCCATACGACATAAACCCATCCGCTTCCGTTGGCATCCTGGTTGAACCCGCTGACGGAGTATGAGTCGTTCTGCGTGCCGCGGCAGATTTTGTTGCGGTCGGCGCGAAGGAGGACCTCGCCGCCGGAGTCGCCATAGTTGATGTAATTGTATGTCACACCGTTGTCTGTCGATTTGAACATGGGGAAGACGGAGTCGATACCGTCCCACACTTCGTTCGTGTCAGTCATGGCCCATGTGAGGTAAATTTCGTTGTCGTTTTCATCGACGATGCACGGGCTTATGTCGTCGAACTCCTGTGAAATGGGGTTGCTGTAGTAAGTGTGCGCGAACGTAGAGATCGTATCGTATTCCCAGTGGTATCCGGCGGGGGATTCGCCCGCGACTTGTGCGGTGTATGTGAAATAGGCGGTGGTGTTTGTCCCGTTTATAAACCCGCCGAAATCGGCTTCGTCCGAAACGGCGCTGATTAGCAGGTCGATGGAGCCTTCCGCCGGGGTGGCCCCGATGATATCGATGCCGTATGTGGAATATCCCTCGCCGCCGCCCGCTGGTGCCGCGGTTTCGACCATGGCGAAGTTGGAGGGGGATTCGACGCGTATGGTGTTCATGTCGGCATCGAACCAGTCGTAGACATCGATGCTCAGAAGTAAATCGCCGCCGTTGTCGATGCCGTCGTTCCAGAGCGTGTTCTGGACTTCGGTGACGTTGATGAACCATGGCTCTGCGCGGTTGGCTGAAGGCGCGAAGTCATCGGGCGCGCTCCAGGGGGGGCTTCCGGTGGGGAACACCCAAGAAGCGTCGACCGCATAGTTGAAGATGAGGCCGTCGTCGCCCATCTCGATTGTGTAGTGTCGGACATTTTTCTGCCCGGCGCTGAACATGCCGCGGTTTTCGAGTGTGACATCGGTCAGCGGGGCGTCGGGGTCGTCGAGGTCGTCGCAGAAATATTTACAGCCGTTGAGCGTGGCGGAGAAATCGGCGAACGAATCGGGCGCGCCGAGGAGGCCGTCGGTGTAGCCGAAAATGGTTCCGTTGGACGGGAACTCGGCGGGATTCCACCACCGGGAGTATGCATCGGGATTGAGCAGGCGTGTATCGTTCGCGCCGGGCATGAGGAGTCCGGCATCGGAGAATCCCGATACCGAGCCGTTGGAAATGAAGATACCGCAAACATCGAAGCCGGTGAATTCGGTGAGCCCGAGGAATGGGTGCCTGAGGCCGATGTCGGCATCGATGATGTTGCCGTTGAAATGAAGGGTTTCAAGTGTAAGGTTGACGAGTACAGGCGGTTCGAGGAACGGGAGGGCGTTGAGATGGAATCCCGCCGCGCGCAAGGGGGCGAATTCCATGGTTTCGGCGGATGGATCGATAACCACCTGGTAGAGTCCCCACAGTGAGTGGGTCATTGCGGTGGTACGTTCGCCCGTGGAAAGCGGCTGGGCGTCGGGGGCGGATGGAGAGCCGCCGCCGGAGCATCCGAACGCAAGGAGGAGCATCGCGAATAAGGCGATTGTTAGATAACGCATATTGAACCTCGTTAAATGTATTCAATTCCTTTGATGCAGTGTGCCGGGATTTTTATCAGTCATGGTATGGGGACAGGCCGTTTCGAGAGCCCGGTTTTGGGAAGGAATAGGATACGTTTGCGTAGTTTCATGCTTTCGTGCTTCGGGGCCTGTCCCCGGCGGCTTTCATGGGGACAGGCTTTTAGTTGTCTTCCGCGGGGGCGGGTTTGAGCCAGTCGAATAAGGATTTCTCGTCCTCCTTGAAGAAATCGATGATATTCATGGGCATGTCGGCATCGAATTTCGGCTTCATTAAATTTCCCTTTAACGTGAAGTCGAGGATGATATTTCCGCTGAAGCCGGAGATAATCCCCGCCCATCTCCTGAGGGAGGGGATATCGGTGGCGCGTTTGCGCGGGAATTTCATCTGCCCCTTGAGGTCGAGGTCGGTTTTGGAATCGATGGTGCCGCGCGCGACGATGCTGAGGTCATCGCCGTCAAGATAGATATCGCGTATGGACAACCTGCCGTGTGCCGCTTCGAAATCGACGCGCAACGCATCGTAGGAGAGCCTTTCGACGGAGCCGGAGTAGTAGGAGCCGAACGGCGAGCGGTATGTGCCGCCCATCGATACGAAATAGCCCTCCGCGAGAAACGACTCTGCATCGGCGAACTCGCCATAGCCCTCGAAATGCCCCTGGAAATCGCCGGATGTTTCCTGGAAATAGAGCCCCACCTGTTCGATATAGCTGTTGACATCGACACCGGCGAAGTCTATCGCGAATTTGAATCCCGGCCTCGGAAAACTGAACCGCGCCTCGGCATCGAGGTTGACGGTTCCGCCGTAGGCTTCGGCCTTGCATCCGGTGAGTTTCAGCACGCTCTTCGAATAGGAGAACGGGATGCTCGCCGTATTCAGGTTGAGGTTTATCAGTCGCCCGGCGCTAAGGTCGATGTTGCCTTCGACGGCGAGTTCATCGAAAAGCCCGCGAATCTTTACAGTGCACGACGCCGTACCCCTGGGAAGCATCTCGCGCGGCGCGCCTGGGATGGCGGCGCTGAGGAGCTCAGAGATATCGAGAAGGCTGACGCGCCCACCCGAGATTTCAATCTCCATGCTTTTCGTGGCGAACGGGTCGACCCATCCCGACACCTTCACTTCATCTTTGGCGAACATCGGCTTCCCGGTGAATGAATCTATCTTGATAATGCCGGTGCGTGTTAGCGAACCATGGGATTCCACTTCCCGTATCTCGGCCTGTACGGGCGGGGCATTTTTAACGTGATAGTTGAAATAAACAGAGCCCCTGGTAAGTTCGAGTTTGACATCGCGCGGCAGGTCGAGCGGGCCGGATTTCGCGCCCCCCTGCGCGGCGTAGATGGAAAATGACGGAAGCACGAGCTTGCCGTTTTCATCGATGGTGAAGAACAGGTCGAAATCATCGGCGGTTATCTTCTTCGGAAACGGCCGTAACCGCAGGAGCGAACTTAGCGAGATGTCGATATCGATATTGCTTGCGCGAAGGAGCCGCTGGTCGGTGGGGTCATCGGACGGGAAGATGACGATATCGCGCGCGGTAAGCCCGAAGAACAACTCGCCGGTGACCGAGCCTACCTCGGCTTTGCCGCCGGTTTCGGTGCGAATCATCTCGGCGATTTTTTCGGGATTCCCCTTGAGCCACAGGTAGAAGATGATGTCCGCGACGATGACGAGAATCACCAGGACAACAATCAGTCCGACGATGTATCTGAATATCCTGTCGAGTATTTTCATTAACAGAAGATTCTACCGCACTTAATCGAGTTTGTGGATTAAATCCACCTCCCCGGCACCGGATTGTATGCTTTCAAGTTTACGGATTGTCATCCTTGCGGCGCGTCGCACGGAGGGCGCCTATTCAAACAGGCTGCTCATGAGGCTTCCTTCGAGGTTCATGACCTGTTTTGCGACAAGCATCTGCGCCTGGAGGCGTGTCATGGCGCTTGTGGCGTTCATCATTTCCTCGGCGATGTTTGCGTCGCGCAATTCGCTGAGCGAGCTTGTCGTGTTGAGGCGGGCTTCGGAGAGGTAATCGATCGCCGATGTGAGCCGGTTTTCATAAGAGCCGAAATCGGAGCGCACGGTGAGCACATTGTCGAGGGCGCCGGACGCCGATGTGATTCCTGCTTCGGCGCCCGCCTGGGAGGTGACATCGAGGCCGGCGATGCCGAGTGATTCGAGCGACATGGCGGGGAAATTCATCTCGAGGGTCGCTCCGGCATTGGGGCCGATTTGCAGCGTCTCGGTGTGGCCATCGAAGAGGCTCTTCGTGTTGAACTGCGCGGATTCGAAATTGCTCGAAATGTTCTCCTTGAGGGAGTCGATTTCCTGCTGTATGGCTGCGCGGTCGTTCGATGTGAGGGTGCCGTTGGCGGCCTGTACGCTGAGCTCGCGTATGCGCTGGACATCGTCGGTCACGCCCGAGAGATATCCTTCGGCGGTACGCGCCATGTGAATACCCATCTGGGCGTTCTGCTCGGACTGAGCCATGGCGCGCATCTGCGCTTCGAGACGCTCGGCCATGGTGAAGCCGGCGGGGTCGTCGGATGCGGAATTTATGCGTCGTCCCGACGCGAGTTTCTCGAACGCCTGCATGACATCGAGCTCGGTCTGGCGCATCTGGTTGGTGAGGATACCGCTCAAGAAATTGGAGATATTGTTAATCGCCATGAGGATGTCCTCCTTGACATCGCGTCCCGGTATAGCTCCGTCGTCCGGGCATCACCCATTTGATACATATTAATATCCACTATTAATGCGGATTTGTAAAGGGGGAGGGAGTTTTCGGGTGTTATTTCAGGTATTCTGGGAAGAGCTCGACGATTTTTTCGATGGACAGGGCGTAATTGATGCCCTGCATCGGGGCGTCATTCTCGTCGTGCTGCGACCAGGTGCATATGCCGACCACTCCGCCCGTGTTGGCATCGTAAAGAGGCCCGCCCGAGGAGCCGTTGGTGATGTATGCATCGGTCTGGATGATGAGCGGGATGCCCAGTTCATCGCGGCCGATGCGGCTGACGATTCCCGAGGTCACGGTCATGTCGCGGGCGTCGACCCCGGGGGAATCGGGGTATCCCATGGTCAGCACCATATCGCCCTGCCGGACTTTGAACGGGGTCAACGGGATCGGGGTGAAGCCGTCGCCCTTCAGCCTGAGGAGCGCGACGTCGAAATCGCTGTTGCTGGCCACGAGCTCGGCATCGGCGCGCTGGTCGGAGTATGCGCGGTCGAACCGGGTGTAGATATTCTCCGCATCCTTTACGACATGAAGGTTTGTCAGTACGAGGCCGTCGGTGGAGATTATGAAGCCGGAGCCCTGGTTGAAAGCCCTGTCATTTTTAACGGCCCACACGCTTACGACCGACGGGCGCGACGAATCGATGATCTCCGGTTTCGTGGGGGGGACGGAGAGGTTCTGCATCTCGCGGGCGGAGAATAGCGTGAACCCCACGACTATCAGCATGGCCATCAAGAGAATTATCGCTATCCGTAAGTAGATGAAACGCATTGCTTCACCGGGATGTATATTCTACCGCCTTTGAATCATAGAAAAAAATTGAAAAAATCGCCAATAATTGATACCCGGACGGCTATTTCCGTGTCTATGATAGTGCACCCGGTAATGCGGCGGCATGGCGGCTGGTTCCGGTAAATTACGTGAGCGAAGGATAGGCGATGGAACTTCAGGATTCACGGAATGAATATTTTATGAAACTGTATGAGCCACATCACGCCTCGGCGCTGGCATACGCGCGGAGGCTCGCAGAGAACGACTCCGACGCGCGTGACCTTCTTCACGACGCGCTGGAGAACGCCATAAAGGCATTCAGTTCGCTTCGGAAGGCCGACAGTTTCAAGCCCTGGCTTTTCAGGATAGTACGGAATAATCATCTTAACAGGGCGCGCAGGCAGAAGATATCGAAGAAATTCGAGTTTTACGCGGTACCTGAGAGTACCGGGGGTCTCGACGACCGGGCAGCCGAGAGGGCGAAGTTGAGCAGCGCGATGAGCGTGCTTTCGCCCGAGGAGCGGGAAGCGTTGCTGCTGTTCGAGGTCGAGGGATTCCAGATAAAAGAAATCGCGAAGCTCCAGAGACGGGCTGTGCAGACAATAAAATACCGCCTGAGGCAGGCTCGGGATAAGCTCCGGACGGCCTATTTTTCAGACACCCCTCCGCCAGCGGGGAGAGCCGTACCGGTCCGCGATAACCGAGGAGGATAGCCATGGACTGTAAAGATTTCGAAAAATGCCTTGACGAATACCTGGAGAATGAACTTGCGCCCGTATCGCGCGCGGCATTCGAAAGCCACGCCGACAACTGCGCCGAATGCGCGCGGAAGCGGGATGAAGTGCTTACCCTTCGCAACGTGCTGAGGGTTGAATTCACGCCGGTAACACCGGAAGGGCCCGATGCATTCCTCCACTTCAAACGCAAGTTCGCCGTCAGGGAAGAATGGATGAAGCCGCGACGCAGACTCATACCCGCGAGGGCGCTCGGGCTTGCCGCGGTATTCGTGCTCCTGGTGGGTATCCTCCTCACCAACGTGCCCGTTTCATATTCGCTTCCCGCGGGGATGCGTGTGGTCATCGCATTCGACCCGCCGCTCACCGACGCGCCGGAATTCGAGAGCATCATACTTCCGAAGGATTTCTATGACACGGTTTCGGGCGATGAGGCGCTCATCGAGAGCATCTCGACATTCCAGGGGAAAGACGGGCTTGCATCGCTCGAATTGGAGCTTTCAACGAACGACCCGGAGATCGCGGCGAAGGTATACCAGGCATTGATATCCAACTATCCCATCCTCGGCATGGGCGTTGTCGATTATAAAGGCATCGAGGAAGAGAAATACGGACCGATTGCGCTGATGCTTCGCCAGGGCGACCTTTTCGGCGACAAGCTCAGCGACGAGGAGATCGACAGGATTATTGTTTTGAAGATGCCCGAAATCGAGAAGTGGATACAGGCGGAGATCACGCCGCTCGTCGACGGGATAGAAATAAAGCTGGACAAGGGCGACGGTGGCGCATCGCCGCTGTTCGATTTCCAATCGCAGCTTCAGATGAAGATACTCCGTATCGATGAAAACCGCGAGTCGGATGAAAGCGGAGTTGTGAGGAAGACATTCACTATCAGCCCGTCGGATGACAGCATCGTGCGGATGAAAATTTTCAACAACAACGTCGACGGTACAATAATAAAGAGCTTTATCGGATGCGAGATGCTGGACGACAAGGAGCTTGAAAAACTACGCGACAGCAGCATCGACAGCGACAGTTTTATCGAGAAGCTCACCGGTTGCATTGAAAACTGGATCAAGGGCGGCACTGAGGCCGGGGGAAAAGGCGGCGACATTCAAACGCAGGTGGTTATCAAGAGCCCGAGCCCGCTTCTGAAGCTCGACAAGGGAGTCGTGCGGGAATACCTTGACGGTAAAATCACGGCGGAAGAATTCAAGGATAAGCTTCGGACCGCGCTGGAATTGGAAGAATTACCCCAAGCCCGCACGGATGTGTACATCCTCAAGCTCGACGACGGCAGGCTCGAACTCAGCGGGATCCCGCTTGATACCGGTGACGGCGGCGGGTCGGATGTCGATATCAACCTGGATCTGAGCGACCTCGGCTCGATGCTGCAGGAGATAGAGGATGCGCTCGACGGCTACGACGGTGACCTCGATGCGGTCGTGGAAAAGTATACGCAGCAGAGCGTGGACGAGGCGACCAGTCATTTCCTTGAGCAATACTCGAATGAAGAGTGGCGGGAGTTATATGAAAAAGAATGGAAAGGACAGGTAGATAAATGGCGTGACGAGTATTCGCCCAACGGCCTGGGCCTGAAGCTGCAGCCGTTCTTCGGAACTGATAAGGATGGATGCATGGTCGATGTCGGCAAGTCGGATGAATGCATAACGGTGCAGATCGTCGTGGACGACGAGTCGGACATCGATGAAGAGGGGGGCAATGATATAAACGTCGATGAGTTGATAACCAGTGAAGATAAGACAAAGCTTAAGAGCGGCGATATCACGGAAGGGCAGTTTTCCAAAGTCCTCCGCGCGCGGATGGCGGAGAAGGGCTATCTCGAACACGATATGCACATCTCCATCGTCGCTGATGATTACAAGATAACCATCAGCGTAAAGGACGGCGATTTGCATTTCGATTTCGAGCTGAAGCAGTAAACCTCAACCTTGGCTGGTGTGAGAGGTAAATACAGGCCCGCGGAAATATCCGCGGGCTCCCTTTTTGTTAATATACCATGATACGCGGATTCTACCAAGAGGCGCAGGTGATGGGGACAGGCCGTTTCAAGTGCGTGGTTTTGGGGAACGAGAGGAAAGCATTTTCGGGATTTCGTGCCATGCATGCTTTGGGGCCTGTCCCCTGGACAACGGGCTATTATTACGGGAAATTTTCACATCTAAACTGTTGAGAATCCCTTTCCGCATCGGAGGTGCGTTGTGCGCAGTTGGCATATCATAATCGCTCTGCTTGCAGGATTCGCAATCATGAGTTTTCTCGCGCTTGGATGTTCGGGGAGTGCGGTGGATACCGCATCGCCGGATGTTACTACGGATATCGGGGCTATACATAGCACCGCGGGCGGGAATTCGCATAGCCTGTGGGGGCTCTGGCAGGGGCACATCGACCCGGTCGCCCAAACGATTGATTTTACACAGTTGAGAGCAGCCGAATTCCACCTGAATGCGCTGCCGTTCCTCGAACCGCCGGCGCTTGTATACCTCTCGCTCGAGACATTGCATTTCGACGGGAATATCATCGACGCCAACATAGGGCTGAGGCATCCGTTCCTCGGGCTGACCGAATTCACGGGATTCGATGTATGCGGGATATTCATCAGCAACGGTTCGGTGTCGGGATTCTCCGATCCCGCGCTCGTGATGGCGGGTGATGGAGATACGCGGCTTCTGAACCCGGATGGGTATTCGCGCTGGTGGAACCCGTCGGAGTTTCCATCGAACGGGACGATATTCGGCTACACCGACGGGCTACTCGGGGCCCCGGATTCATTCGCTGATTACAACTGTACGCTGAACGGCTATAAATATTTCTGCGACGACCTGGACGATCCGGACGACCCGCTGAGCGATGTTATCCTCGAAAATCGTGGCATGTTCAGCGCGGGGCAGAAGAACGTGAGGCATTATAAGATAGACATGTCGGCAGGGCTGATATTCAACTACGCCGTCGACGCGAACTGGAAGTTCCCGCAGGGGGACCCGCCGTGGACGGCGCCGGACGATTTCGCGGATGAAGCCAATCGCGCGGAAGCGTGGAATATCGTTGTTAGCGAAACCGATAACACGCTTTTCAACGACGGCGAGGAATCGGGCGGCGGGTTGTCGCTATCGGTCGACGTATACGACTGGTTCAACGCCGATATGAATACCGTGCGCGTCGAATCGCCGGGGAACTTCGCGATGGTCCAGAGTGCAATCGCGACGGGCGGCGGCGAGGGATACAGCACTTATGAAATCGACATCGCCGATTCCACACCGGCGGCGGGAGAGATACCGCTATTGATAAGCGTGGCATCGGAGGTGGAGGATTTCGAGGGATTCATCACGGGAACCAACGCGACGGCATACTTCGCATACACGGCGGCGGTGTCGGGCGAAGCGCCGGGCGGATATCACTGGGAGTATGGCACCATAGGGACATTCGCCGGCGGGATGTCGGGATATGGCGACACATCGGAGTTCGATGCCATAGGCCCGGCGATTATCGAGGAATCGGACGGCGATATCGGCCTGACTTTCACATCCGAAGACGCCAACGATATCAATCCCAATGTGTACTCGGTATGGTGGGTCGGCCTGTCGACCGATAGCAATGTTTCATACGGCGGTTTCCTTGCCCGGGACCACGGGATAAATATCCATCGGGGCGACTGCAACAAGATATGGTATGGCGCGCTGGCCGATGCGTGGGCGACGAGCAAGTTCTCCCAGGGCAACTACCTGGCTTATATCGCGCGGATTGAGCCGTTCAGCGTCAGCAGGGGCGTGTTCATCAGTAATACGCAAGGGAATATCGAAGTGCTGACGGACCCGGAAGGATATATTTACTGCATCGATGACGCCGGGGACACCATTCAGCTCAAGCATTCAACGGCGCCGAACACCATCGACCCATGGACATGGCATTTAGATCCGTATGTATTCTTCCAGGTGGCGTCGAGCGGGCGATGCAGCCACTCGCGTTCGGTGGGAGTCGATTCGAGCGGGATGATGTGGCTGTCATATTACAGCCCCAACGAGACGCAGGTAAAGATGGCGCATCCGACCGACGCATCGCCTCATGAAGCATGGGATGATTCGACGGTGGTATACACGGCAGGCGGAAACATCAGCCAGGTCAGGAACCCCTCCCTCTGGATAGACGGCGACGACGAATTCCATATCTGCTACACACGATTCGGAATGCTGACCGGCGAGTACGAGCTGGTGTATACGAAGGATGATTCATCGTTCGGCGACCCATCCGAGCAGGTCATCTTCGGCGCTCCGGGCGAGATAACCGAAGCTCACATCTCGGTAGGGGAGAAATTCGGGAAGGAAGTTGTCATAATAATTTATGAGCATGAGGCATCGGTTTTCCTCGCGACGCTTGTGGACGGTTTCTCCATCGGCCCGCCGGAAGAAATCGACGACAATACCGACGACATCGATCCGGATGCCATCATCGACAAGGACGATTGTAACCTGCATGCGATATGGTCGACGATGGACGTCGACAACTATGATCTGGCGGTGCGCAACGGGGTGCTTCTGGAAGAATAGTTTTCGCGCACATTGATGGTCAAAACGCTCCCCTGCCGGGAGCGTTTTTCGTTTTCCATACGCCTATATCCCCCTGACATCCGGGTGCCGCCTACAAACGAGCCTGTGGGTCGTAGTTCTTACGAAGACTCATCCGCGAGCTTACCCGTATCTTCTCTACCTATCCATCAACCAAGTACGTGTGGCACGGACAAGCGTCAACCAAGCCTCATCGCACTGCCACTACGTCTGAAGCTTGTCCGTGTCTTCCGCTTGCCCGAAGATCACCTACAAGCTCGCAGAATCGCTTGTAGGCGGCACCCGGGTTTTATGCTTCAATGCGGTGTCCCCTCCCTGACGGTCGGGGCTCGGGATTAATTCCGTAATCTGAATATATTCTCTTCCAAAGTAAATTAAGGGGACAGCTCAATCGAAAGCAAATTAAGGGGACAGGCGCCGAAGCATGCATGCCGATAAAGACCCTAATACCGCCCCACCCGATGCCACCCCCATGCACTGCGGTTGCCTGTACCCGGCTCCGAAAAACTTCCAATCATCGAACCTCTCAATGCATCTAACATATTGGAATGAGATGCACGATAAAACCTCTCGCCTCGCTACTGCTTCTATTTGCGGTCGCGGTCGGATGCTCCGGCGGGAGTCCGGTTGCGACAGGTGGCGGGGCGGTTGAAGGATGCGCGGAAGCCGCGGCTGCGAATTTCAATGTAAAAGAGGGACACGGTTTGTGGGGGATGTGGACGATTCGCGTTGAAGCGGATGGAAGCGATTGGGATATCGTGCCGATACGAGATCCCCAACTTCATTTGAACGCGCTCAATTTCCTCGAGCCGCCCGCGAACAACCTGCTTAAAATCGAAGCGGCATTCGTGCAATACGGGTACCTGTTCGTCGATATCGGATTGAAGCATCCGTTCACGAATGCCACGCAGTACACCGGGTTCGATGTTAAGGGAATCGTCATACTTCCCGGTTCCGAGGAGCGTTGCACCAGTGATTTCGTGACATTCCCAAGCACGGAGGAGAGCCGTCTTGTCAATGCCGACGGCTACACTCGATGGTGGAATCCGCGTGAATTCCCGCTTGAGGAAGGCATGATGCCGATACTGGCGTACCGCGACGGGCTGCTCGGAGTGCCCGACGAAACCGCGCAGTACGCATCGACGCTCAACGGCTTTAAAATTTTCGCCGACGGGCTTAGCCTCACGCAGGAGGCATCGCAACTCGCTCCGCAGACGCGCGGTATGTTCGGCACCGGAAGTTACAACCGCAGGCGGTACAAGTTCGATGTGAAAACACCCGCGCTGATTTTCAATTACGCGGTGGATGCAT